>JALSIU010000310.1 GCA_026989715.1 Methylomonas sp. | reverse complement strand
GGGTTATAAAACACCAAGTGAAGTACATTTTGTATGAGAATGTTAGATATTTCTCCTTATTGTTGGGAGAAAATGGTCTTGACAATGGGGTCCACTTTAGTGTTTTATAAAGACTCGTTAAAAACGTGTACCAATGGGTGTACCAAAAATAAGTTGCCTTATATTTTAATAACTTATGTTATCACTCTATATTCAGATACAGAATATAGAGCAATGTTTTAGCCCGTTCCATACAGTGGGTAACACCCCGGCAAGATAGAACCTTTCCCCTTGTTGCTGCCCACACCAACTGTATTAAGATAATAACGAGAATACATCAAACAATAGACACAATACAAAGAGAAACAGCCATGAACGAACAATTGATAGATGCACAATCCCTCTATAAAAAACCTGCTTTAAATTTAATCACCATCCAATAAGTTACCTAGTCCGCCTAAGATAGAGCCTTCCCCTTGTTGATGTCCACCACCCCCTGGTGCAGATGATAACATTCTGCCCGCAAGACGTGAAAAAGGCAGGCTTTGTAACCAGACAACGCCCGGCCCTGTCAAACGTGCAAAAAACAAGCCTTCACCGGCAAATAACATGGTTTTTATCCCGCCGGCCTTTTCAATATCATAATCCACACTGGCCGTCATGGCCGCTAAACACCCTGTATCGACATGTAGCGTTTCACCGGGAGCTAGCTCAATTTTGCGTAAAGTGCCTCCCATATGGACAAAAACCCAGCCATTGCCTTCTAGTTTTTGCATGATAAAGCCTTCGCCCCCGAATAAGCCTGTGAGTATCTTTTTTTGCAATTCAATACCAATTTGCACGCCTTTAGCTGCCGCTAAAAAACTATCTTTCTGACAGACGAGTTTGCCATCATAGTCTGCTAAATTAAGGGCTAAAATTTTGCCGGGAAACGGGGCGGCAAATGCCACTCGACCTTTATTGCCCTGCTGTTGCGTAAAAACGGTGGTAAAGAGACTTTCATTGGTTAATAAGCGTCGCCCCGCCCCTAACAAATGCTCCATAATGCTACTTTTTCCCGCCTTGGAGCCATCGCCAAAAATGGTTTCCATAGCAACACCGGCTGTTTTATACATCATTGCGCCTGCTTCAGCGACAGCACTTTCTCCAGGGTCTAGCTCAACTTCCACAAACTGCATTTCTGAGCCATGAATTTGGTAATCCAGGCCTTCCGTATATGCTTGACTCCCAAAACCTGTTGATGCCTCCTGCTCCAAAGC
Organism: Methylomonas sp.; assembly: GCA_026989715.1. Lineage (GTDB taxonomy): Bacteria > Pseudomonadota > Gammaproteobacteria > Methylococcales > Methylomonadaceae > Methyloprofundus. The sequence goes on along the minus strand of JALSIU010000310.1, from coordinate 8,959 downwards.
CGTATTTTCTGTGGCAGGCGCAGGTGCTGTAAGCTCACTGACAGGTATTTGACTGGGTTTAGTGGCCATTAAATGCGCAGGTGGCGCAGGAAAAGGTGTCACTCCATCTTTTTTCATACGCCATATTTCAGGTGTTGCATGCGCTGCCTGCCAATCTGCCCAGCCTGGCTTCCAACAATAAGATCCGGGATTCTCTTTAACATAAAGTTTGGTAAAATCTAGTGGATGCGGTCCTGTCACCTGATTCTTATCTGCAAGAAACCACTCTTTCATCGCTTTTTACTCCTAAAAATTTAAGGTAAGGTAAGCAAAACTACTTATTTAATTTACAATTCAAACTCCGCAGGAGTCAAACCCAGCTCTATCGCAATCCGACGCGCCATCGCTTTTTCATGATTATCAAAGTCCCCATCAGCAGCACCGATGGCAATAACAAGCCGCATAATCAAACGCGCAGCTTGAGTATCATTTTTCATTTTACCGATAGCTTCAAATGCCTTAGCTTCACCTAAGTCATTATCAAATTCCAATTGGCTAACAAAATCACCAAAAGTGCTGATAATATCATTTATTTTAAAAACGGATAATGGCTCGTAATTTTCAATAAATTTTACCATTTTACGTTTTTCTTCCGGTGAAATTTCACCATCGGCTAAAGCCAGCAACGCAGAACCTGCCATCGCGGCCTGCAAGAAATTTTTGTTTTTGAACTTCAACGCTTCCGTTTTTAATTCATTCGCTTTTTCTTTTAAGCCATCCATTAAGTCTTTTAAACTCATTTGTTTCGTCCTCGTTAGTTATGATAAAACTGCATTAAACCGTGATGTCTTTAATTAAAGACACCGCACGATAGGGTAAATCGGCATCGTAAATAATCGCTACCTGTTTTTCCTTAGCCAATACTTTTAAATGCGCAACGGCAACATCTTGCTCTGCACGCAATAATAACAAATCCGGCACACGGCGCAATAGCACACGCGTGGCCTCACCAATCCCGGGTTTAACACGATTGGCATCGCTTACCCCGTACTTACATTGCATTTGCATAAGAAATTGTCGCGAAGTTTGCTGTAACTGGCTTTGATTGATAGCTTGTGCCGCACTCGCCACGGTATCATCCCATAATATATCAATATTCGCGCCTATTTCGCGAATAAACCACGGTGATAAATCAGCACTTTGAAAGGCTGCGTAAAAGACACAGCCATGAAAATCATTAGCTCCGATGTAATCGCTGTTGAGTATAGAGCGACTAATTAAACCCGAAATGGTCGCATTTAAAATAGCCGATGGAATTAAATAATCCTCATGACTGGCAGCAGTGCCGGCGGTGCCGGCTAAATCAACCAAAACATATAAGCCTGCATCAATCGCTAATTGGTGCCGCTGATTATAATCGCCAATACTTTTCTGTAACTCACCGGCAATAACACCTTTACCTGTCCAGCCATCAATAAAAACCAAACTGGTATCGGCATGCCTGGCTAAAATATGCTGTAACGCATTTTCATCAATACCACGATCACGAATAATTGAAATAGAATAATGCCAAACCTGCCGCTGACAGTGCTTAGTTAATGTGTGCTTTAGAATCACACCAATAGGTGTACCCGCACGCGCTAATGAAACCAGCACAATATCGCCGTCACGATTTAAGGCAATTTTCTCGGCCAAGCGAATACAGTCAATCGCCATTTGTTGTTGATTTTGTTGCATGGCTTGCTGAAAAATAGCCATATACTGAGCAGAGGGCAAATGCTCACGACTTAGCATTTCGCTATAATGACGTTTTTCAACTTGAATACGGCGTTCTTTTTCGGCAACGGGCGTATCGGGTATATCAATAGGCTTGAGCAGAAATTGCACATCATCCGGTGTATAACTGCCGCTGAATATATGATTATGCATGGCAACACGCGACTAACTGTTGATGTAACTGCGCCCCCTGCGGAACCAGCGCATAATCACATTGTGCCATAAAAGGGGCATCACTAAGGCTATCACCCATGCCCATCGTCAATATCTCACCATACTGTTGCCTTAATGCACTCAAGCGATAGTCAACGGCATGCGACTTATTGAGGCACTGCGGTAAAAGTGTTAAGGAATTATGATTCAAATAGGCTTGAAAAGCGGTAAATTCCTGCAATAAAGGCCGTACACACTGCGCGAGAACCGCATGAAGTTCAGCGTGTATCGCTTGCCGGTGCCGCACTTCAACATAAAAATCAATCCCTGCTTCATGAATGATACGCACCAATAAGTCCAGATGGGACTGTGCCGCGTATTGCTCAATGACCTGCTTTAATTGCGCAAAATCATTTTGTATAGCAGCTAACTTTGGTGCTAAGTAGGCTTGCCACTGTAGGTCTTGCTGTCCTTTTGCATCGAGTATGGTCGCACCATGATTTAAAATCACGCCATCACGACAAGGCACGCTTAAATTAACGCGGGCGTAAGCGGCTTGCGTTCTGGCGGTTGTTGGAATAATACGCCACTGCTCATGCAATAAGGCCAGCAGTGTTTTTTGTTTCGGCAAATAATAAGAGCTGGGCTCACCTGATACATTATAGGCCGCAGGGCTTGCCTGCTCCAGACTGGCACATTTTCGCCGCGTTTGAAATACCGTGTCATCTAAATCAAGAAAGAGAAATTTTTCCATCGGCGTAATAAAATGATATCGCGTTGAGTTGCTGAACCAAGTGCTGTAATGATGCACACATGGGCGTTTCGTGACAAATAATCACATGGTCGTATTGATCGGCTCTGACGTTATACAGATAATTAGGGATGTTATCCGCATAATTATCTTTAAATTCCATTTTTTCTTTGATCGCCTCACCTTTTAACAAGGGAGACCTTGCCGTTGATTGGATGCTGACATCCCAGTCCTGTTGTTCTAAATAACGCCCCATCAAAAAGGCAACATGAATAAATTCACCTGTCCCTAAAACTAAAATGCTCTGCTCTTTATGCCAACTTTGTAGCAATGTCTCAAGAGGTGTTGCATCAAATTCCAAATGCCCTTGAATACCTAAACGCCCTGCCGTTAAGGATAAATGCTGACGCTTGCAATGCGGCTGACTCTGTACGTTGGGTATATTGGTATAACGATAATCCGGATTCGAGACAAAATTCACTTCTGCCGCTAAAGCACTGATAAATTGCAATTCAACCCCTAACTGCTGTTGCATCTGTTGCTGTCGTTCGTGGTCTACAAAATTGAGAATACTGACGATAATAATGCGCTGTAATTGCGGATTAACACGTTGGTACGCCCTGATAAGATTCACAAAAGTCCTGCCGGTGGTCAGTTCGTCATCAATCAGCACCAAGTTTTGTGCCGTTAAAAAAGACTGTTGCAATAAAGGCTCAAGCGGGACATATAAGTAAAATTGCGCGGCATGGCTATGCTGTTCTTGAAAATCGAGCTTGCAAATATCTGCCAATAAATAGCGCGATGTATGAATAAAAAGATGGTCTGAGCGGGTCGCTTGATTAAGATAGGCTTCATAAACGCCTTGCCCTAAACCGGCAGCCGCTTCTGCCATCCCTACAAAAACACTGCTACCTTGAATGGATCCTGCAAGGGATTGCGCTAGATATTGATGCATTTGCGCCATGGCCTGCGGCTTAGATGGCCAGTATTTGGCTAAGAGCTTATTAACAAATAAAAAGCCGCGTTTCGGATTTTGTCTTGCGGCATAATCGGTTAAGTCATCCAGCGTAAAATCACTGGCCGCTAAACAGAGATTTAACTCACCTGTTGGTAATGAAATCGTATGGGTAGACATGATAGTGATGTATAAAAAATAGGGTGAACATCGCTCACCCTATTTATAAACCCATTTAAGCCCTAAAGCAGCTTAAACACTGACACCAAAACTCGATGCTAAAGGCCCTAAGCCGCCCGCAAAGCCCTGACCAACCGCTTTAAATTTCCAATCGCCATTATGGCGATATAATTCACCAAAAATCATTGCCGTTTCAATACTGGCATCTTCTGATAAATCATATCGTGCTACTTCATTACCGTTAGCAGCATCAACCACACGAATAAAAGCATTACTGACTTGACCAAAATTTTGCCCGCGTGCGTCTGCTTCATGAATGGTTACTGCGACAATGACGCGCTGCACATTAGCGGCTAAACTCGCCAAGGTAATTTCGATGACTTCATCATCACCATCCCCCGAACCATCGCGATTATCCCCTTTATGTTCAACCGCGCCACAAACTGATTTTAAATTATTATAGAAAATAAAATCATTATCACTCGATACCTTACCGTCAGCACCCACTAAAAAAGCAACCGCATCCAAATCAAACTCAGCACCGTCTGTTGCTCTAGGATCCCAGCCCAAACCCAATGCCACTTTGGTTAAGCCTGGTGCTTCTTTACTTAAATTAACATTTCCGCCTTTACTTAATGATACCGTCATTGTTATTTCCTCATAAAATATTGAACAACACGCAAGCGTGCAGTATAAGTTAAAACCTATTTATTACTAAAGATATTTTTGTTGTACGGTAGCGACAATTTTTTCCAGTTTTTTATCCGTTGTCGTGTCACCAATGGCCGTAAATTTCCAACTACCATTATGTCGATATAGCTTGCCCATAATCATGGAAACAGCACCTGCAAACTTGGCATCATTCGCAATATCATACGTGGCAAAAACATGATCAACCCGAGTCGGCGTCCCTTCATAAATACGAATGCTGGCAAAAGGAATATCTTTAAAATCTTGGCCTTTATAAGAATTGAGAATAAAGACAATTTGCTCAGCATTGCTATCGACTGCAGCTAAATCAATGCTAATGACTTCATTATCCAAGCCATCATCACCATCCATATCCCCTTCAAGGTCATCACCGGAATGCTGTATACCGCCTTTTTTCGCCGCAAGTTGCCCGAAATAAATCAAATCAATTAATTGCTTATTAGCATCATACAACGCAACGGACGCATCTAAATCCACCGCAACTTTTTTCTTGCCTAGCAAGCCTTTTTTCTCGATAGCTCCCCAGTTTGCACCCAGGCATAAACGCTGTAACGTGCCGCCCCCGTCTTTCTCAAGACTAATACGTTGACCTTTTTGCAATGAAATTGCCATGACTCTATACCCCTCGTATCAAAAAACTGTTTAAAGTTAAATTGTAGCGGTTATTTGCTGCGCTTGTGGCTTATTTTAAAAAATAAGCCACCGTTTTGCATCATTAAACTTAACGCCTCTTACGCGCCTTGTTCTCTTTTATATAAAATGGAAGAATACACTGAAAATGCAATCAATGCCGCACCGGATAAGCCTGTAATCACCTCAGGAACATGAATGCGCATGCTAATCAGCATAATAAAAGCCAATATGCCAATGGCATAATGTGCACCATGCTCCAGATAAATATATTCATCTAAAGTTCCTTTACGCACTAAAAATACCGTCAAACTACGCACAAACATCGCACCGATAGCCAAACCCAACATAATAATCACGACATCCTGAGTAATCGCAAAAGCACCAATCACACCATCAAATGAAAAAGAAGCATCTAAAACTTCTAGGTATAAAAAACTCATCATGCCCGCTTTTTTAACATTACCACTGACAGCCTTACCCTGCTCTTCATCTTCAAATAATGCCGCCAAACTATCGACAATTACATACAACACCACACCAAAAATACCCGAGACTAAAGCATCTAAACGCTGTGCTTCAGGTAGCCAACCTTGGATAAGCAATAAAATACTTAAGGCTAAAATAATTTCAATGGATTCCAACTTCCCCCATAATGCCAACCGCTCTTCTATCTTGCGCCAATGAACTTCTTTTTCTGTATCGAACATAAAAGAAAAGAACACCATTAATAAGAACATTCCCCCAAAAGCGGCAATTTGCGTATGAGACTCTGCCAAGTGTTGCGCATATGCTGCTGTATCATTTAAGGCCATATCCGTCACGCCCATAAAGCCGATACCGGTTGCCGCCGATACAATTACAATAGGAAACAACAAGCGCATACCGAAAACTGCGACCAATATCCCCCAAGTAAGAAAATACCACTGCCAGCGTTCGTCCATACGCTTTAGTACCGAGGCATTAACGACCGCATTATCAAATGACAGACTAATTTCTAAAACCCCTAAAACCAGCGCAATAAAAATTCCAAAAGGCCCCGCCCATAAAAAGGCAAGCACCATACAAACCGCCGTGACGATAAATGAAAGTCTAAAATGTTCCATAATATTTCCTAAAAAAATTAAAATCAAAGAGAGACCGGTATCAATTAGATTCTCGTATCGCTAATCATTAAACCATATATTTAAAAACGCTTAATGCTGATGTCCTTGCCCGTGATCCTGGGCAAATTGCCGATAATGACAACCATCACACTCCATCATATGCTGAGACTGATTACTAACAACACCCAATACTTTTGCATCTAAGCTAGCATAAATTTCAGGCTCAAAACCAAAATATTGCCCTAGGCCAAAACGAATATGTGGGTATTGCATTTGCAAATGCTCAAACTGTTTACTGATACGCTCAATCAAAGTGCCGGTAAATAAATAATAAGGTAAAATACAAATTTGCGTCATACCTAATTTAACCTGTCGTTGTACCATGGTTTCTAAACGCGGAAAAGTAATGCCGGTAAACGCAATATCAATCAACTCATGTTGCGTATCTTCCCATAACCAACGCGCCATTTTAGCCACTTCACCATTAGCAACTTTATCAGATGAGCCACGCCCCAACACAATAACCCCCGTTGTTTTAGGGTCGGGGGCATCTAAGCTTTGCATCACCTGTTGCAAACTGCGCTTAAGAATGGCCAATACCCCTGTTGTTGCACCAATATGCGCTGCATAAATAAATTCAACCTCCGGATGTCGTATTTTAGCCTGTGCTAAATGCTCCGGAATCTCCATTTTGACATGCCCCGCAGCATTAAGAATTAAAGGCACCACAATCACTTTTTGTGAATCTTTGGCCGCTTTATCAAAGCCGGTATCTAATAAAACATCAGCAAACTCAATAAAACAAACCTCGATACGCCATTCCGGATGCTGTGCGCGCCACTGCTCCGCAAACGCCTCTATCTCCACATTACCTTGCAATGCACGCGAACCGTGCCCAACCAATAAAATCGTATATTCCATACTTATTCCTGAATTTGACTTGCTTTACGAAAGCGGTGACTAAACTGCGCATCGTATAATTTAGATTTTTTAATCTCCGGCCATTGCCGCGCCCCTAATGCAGGGCTAACAATAATCATAGCCTGCGCATTAATACCAGCCTGTTTACACTGCTCCTTTATCGTGGCCAATGTACCACGGATAATTTGCTGTTCTTCCGGCCAACTAGCCTTATGTACGACCACTATCCGCGCATCATCTTGCCACCCTGCGGCTAATAAACCTGTCCGTACTTTTTGCAACAAAGTAATCGACAAATATAAACATAAAGTACAATGATGCCTACCTAGCTCCTCCAATGATTCGCCTTCCGGCATCGGTGTACGCCCTTCGACCCGACTAAAAATAACAGTTTGCGTCATCTCCGGCAAAGTCAGTGACTCGACAGCGCATGCGGCCGATGCCATAGCAGATGTCACCCCGGGAACAACACCCACCTCAATACCCGCCTGATCCAACGGCTGTACCATTTCAATCAGTGCGCCATATAAGCTGGGATCTCCCGTTTGCAAACGAATAACTGTCGCCTCTGCAACAGACTGTGCAATTAACCAATCCGTAATCTCTGCTAAGGTCATCCCTTTAGAATCTTGAATAACACACGCTGGTCGCGCCCACTGTGTCGCCGCCTGAGAAACTAAAGAACCTGCATACAAAATAGCATCTGCTTGTGCAATCAGTTTTTGCGCTTTTAATGTAATTAATTCCGGATCGCCCGGCCCTGCCCCCACAAACCAAACCTTGGCCATATATTGTACTGCCCCTCACCCCATATAAAACAAGGTATTCATGCTAATTTCAAGTACATCATTTTATCATAAAGGTGCAATGCACTCACAAATTCGCGAGGGAATGCAATTTAAGCATATCCAAATCAGCGGCAATTTGAGTATGTGTATATAAGGAATATTGGTAACCGTCAATTAAACCCACCTAACCAAACCATTCCATTTACTTTAAAGGCGGAATTTTATCAGTCATTACCCAGAGTAAAAACTGACAGTTAGGGCTTTAATCGTGGCATTTTTGATCGTTCCATTAACACGCTCAACCATTCCATTGGTTTTCGGTGTAGCGGGTGCGGTTAATCTGTGGTCAATGTGGTTGTTAATACAGGCCATATCAAACAAATGATTTCCACTGGGTTTGTTTTTCTTACCGGTAAACCTATCGGTAAATTCAGTACCATTATCCGTTAATACATGGCTGATATAAAAAGGGAAATACGATTTACAGTGTTCTAAGAAAGTAACGGCATTATCGGCTGTTTTATTGGTATAAACCTTAAAAAACATCAACCGAGTCGCTCTATCAATGGCAACGTAAAGGTAGTATTTGATTCCTTTTAGCTGAGGCAAATACGTCACATCGATATGTAAATATCCAGGTTCATATTCTTTGAACTTCTTAGATTGTTCTTTTTTCTCCTCCGGAACTCTATTAACGCCAAAATCTCTCAGTGTTCGATAGACGTTACTTCTATTCGCTTTAGGAATGGAGTCCTGAACACTATCCACTAAATCATCAAGCTCTATCCACGTTAAGGTTCGTACCACCCTAATGACTTCCCTTTCTATATCAGTTAAAGAGCGTTTAATAGTATGGGGACGCGAGCTTTTATCTTCTAAATGATCTCTGTTTTTCCATTTGGAAACAGTTTTCTCATTAATTTTAAAGCGCTCTGCTAGTTCAGTATTACTCAGACTAGATTGCTGTATAATTTCTCTTGAATGCAGGTTTGTTGTTGCATTCGTGTGA
>JALSIU010000309.1 GCA_026989715.1 Methylomonas sp. | reverse complement strand
AGCGGCCGTGCCTAAACCGCAACGACTGGTATTTTTTAACAACTTGCCCCAATGAATGATTTCTTCAATATCTTGTTGACAGGCTTTACCCGCAATAATACGTTCTATCTTATGCTGTAAATCAACGCCACCTGCGCGGCACGGCGTACAAATACCACAGGACTCTTCTACAAAAAATTCGGCATAGTCTCTTACAATATTAAGTATGTCTCGTGACGCATTAAAGACCATAAAAGAGCCATTACAGGATAAATCGCTGTAACAAAAAACACGCTCGCCATCTTTAGCAACCGACAAGCTATCTCCTGCCGGGCCACTGATTTGCACATACTTAGCCTGACGCGCACCCACCATCGCAAGCACTTCGTTAAGCGTGACACCCCATTCAATCTCATAAATCCCCGGCTTGTCGCAATCACCTGATACACTCAGTAAGCGTGTGCCTGTCGATTCATCGGTACCCATCGCTGTAAACCACGCACTGCCTTCTTCAATAATGCGACTGGCAATCGCCAAGGTTTCAACATTATTAACGCTGGTAGGCATCCCTAAATATCCCTGTTGAATAGGATAAGGCGGTTTCACGCGTGGCGTTCCCCGTTTACCTTCACAAGACTCAATTAAAGCAGTTTCATCCCCACAAACATAAGCCCCTGCACCCATTTGAATCCGAATATCGAAGGCAAAGTCTGTATTTAAAATGTGTGCGCCTAACAGCCCTGCATCATGGAAATCTTGAATTTGCTGTTGTAGATAGTCTTTTAAATACCAATATTCAGCACGCAAATAAATAATGCCATGGCGTGAGCCAACCGCATAGGCTGCCGCCAGCATACCCAATAAAACATCTTTGGGCGAATGGCTCAGCAAAACCCGGTCTTTAAAAGTGCCGGGTTCGCCTTCATCGGCATTACAAATAATATACTTTTCATCACCTTCTGCCTCACGCCCCATACGCCACTTTAAGCCTGTTGGAAAGCCTGCACCACCACGTCCCCTTAAATTAGACTCAATCATGGTTTCAATGATTTGCTCGGGCAGTTTATCGAGACAAGCCTGCAAAATCGATTTGTAATCTCGATTCGCTTTAAACATGACTTTGCTTTCGGTGCGAATATTTTCTGCCACGATGGCATCTACATAAGCCTTATCCGTACTCGCCGCCCCCTTAGGGTTTGCAATCTCAACTGCCGTTTTACCCTGCTTTAACCGGCTAATAACATTACTCACCTTTTCGGGTGTTAGCTGAGTAAAAACGACATTATCCACCATCATCGCCGGCTCCTGATCGCTCAGACCAATGCAGTTTGCATCGCCTAGCCCGAAAGTGCCCGAAGCATCAACACTACCAAAGCTCGTATTGACAGCTTGCTCTAATGCAGTACGCACCTGTTCATAATTGCCCATTTTGGCAATCACGGTATTGCAAAGGTAGATTTTATGTTTACCGAACGGCCGCTCCTTAAAAAAATGATAAAAGCTCAGCGTTTCCCGAATATCATCAACAGACATATTCAAACCTTCGGCGAGTGAGCTGACCGCCTCATCACCAATATAATTTTGCTGATTTTGAACGTCCCATAACATATCCATCAAACGTGTTTTATCGGCATGATACCGATTTAGTATAGCTTGAACCTCTTTACTCATATAACCTCCTTCTATAGGGAAACAATATACATCTTCCACTCATGCCTATTTAAAGCCAATTGTTCCCACAGTAGCACTTTCTAATGCGACTACCAATCATAATCATAAAATTTATTTGTACACAGCCCACAGCAGTTAATGCCCCACCACTTATAGGTCTATTTTTTAAGTATCCTGAATTCGGGATAAGGAATTACAGCAAAGACAGTAAACCCTCTCTTCTTAAATTAAGAGCCGGCTTTTTTCTTGATATAAATTAAGCGACTGTAGTGGTTTAATAATGCTGCACTTTCTCAAAAAAATAACACCAAAAGCCGCCATCACCCTGGGCTTCATGTTTTTTCCAAAGATTGGAATCAATTCAACATCATCAGGCTGCCAAAAGCTCGGGCAGGTTTGCGCTCATCAATTGCCCTGAGTGATTGAAAAAGAAAGTACTTCTCCTCAAGAATTTACTATGATATGCAACTTGAAAACGTAAAACCAACCTGTAAAGGATTTACCGCGCTCAGCACCCCCGTACTTTCTTGAAAGCGAACAAAAGCACATGCCCGCCGGAATATAAAGCCAACGGTAGCGGATAGCTATTTAACCTCAATCATCTCTACTGTACCATCTTCCTGTACTTCCACCATATGCCCTGTGGGTTCATTCAAGAAAATAACAATCAACAAAAAGACAAATGCGGCCGTACCTGCAATAGTCATAAAAAAGATATCGGTCGATACAAATGAAAAAACAGTTAAAAAAGCTAAGCCCCCGATATTACCGAAAGCTCCCACCATTCCTGCAAATTGCCCTGTCATACGCCGCTGAATAAGTGGCACCATCGCATAAACAGCCCCCGAGCCTGCTTTGGAAAAAATACCGGCAAAAATAGTGGTTAACACGACTAACCATAACGCCCAATCTGCAGTCACCATACCTAATACAGAAAAACTAATCGCCGCCCCGCTAAACATAATGCCTAAAGTCAGCTTACGCCCCAATTTATCGCTTAACCAACCACCGGCAGGGCGAGCAAATAAATTGATAACTGGGTAAATACCCGCCAAGATTCCTGCTAAAACAGGCTCAACATGAAAGGTATCAACATAATAAAGCGGTAACATTGAAACAACAGCCAATTCAGCACCAAAGGTTAACATATAGGCAAAATCCAGAATAGCAATTTGCTTAAAGGCATAACGTTGTAATTCGGGTATGTCCGTCTGAAATAAGGATTTATTAACTTGAATAATTTTCCATACTTGATAAATATATAAGACAATCAATAAGCCATAAATACCATAAGCTATCGACGCTCCTATCCACTGCATTTTTGCCGACAACTTCCACGTCAACACCGCTAATGCCAAGTAAATGGGGATATTCATTATAATATATAGTAATAAATCCCCCTTACTGGTCACTTCCATTGCCCCCATTTTTTTAGGCTTAAAGTAAGTTGAACCCTTAGGGGTATTCGAAACACTAAAGTAGTACAAAATCCCATAAATAATCGCCACAGCACCGGTTATCCCTATGGCATAACGCCAACCATTTTCAGCCCCAAAATAAATAGCGACTGATGGCAGTATGATTGCCGCACCCGCTGAACCGAAATTGCCCCAGCCGCCATAGATACCTTGTGCAATCCCTGTTTGTCTTGCAGGAAACCATTCAGAAATCATACGAATACCCACCACAAAGCCGGCACCGACAAAACCTGATAGAAATCGCACAATCGCTAATTGCTGATACGTTTGCGTAAAAGCAAAACCAATACTAATGAGGCCACCTAGAATCAAGATGGATGAAAATAGCTGTTTAGGCCCATATTTATCGACCAACATGCCAACTACAATACGTGCCGGAATAGTTAAAGAAATATTCAAAATCAACAGTACTTTGACTTCTTGGTCACTCAAGTGCATTGCATCACGAATTACCACCATTAAAGGGGCATGTGCAAACCAAACCATAAAACTGAGAAAAAAAGCAAACCACGTCAGATGCAATGTTCTGATTTCGGGTTTACTAAAGGCTAATAGATTTAGCTTATTAGAGGCCATTTAAGTTCCTTATATAACAAAAATTATTCACTGATTGCATAATAGCGGCAATAATTGGTTAAATAAAGCATTAAACATGCCGGCATAAACTTAAAATGCCTCCCCTAGCCTAAATTGAATTTATTTTTAAGCTGTCAGTCCTTATGCCATATGCCCCGCCCCATACAAACTTAAAACCCTATTGCCTTGCTTTTGCAAGGCCCACTTTTGGCAAAACATGACACATCGCATCAGCTCATTTTGGCATTATATCGCCCATGGCTGAATCACTGACGCACCATAATGGAGCGCAATTAATATTTAAAGCACCAGTCGCTAGCGATAAGAGCCAATAAAAGCAATTCCTTTTACACTTACTCACCCCGCCGCCAGGTATGAAACTTAGCAGCCCATGCTAATATGTTTTTAGGCTGATGCTGCTTTTTCCAAACGCCTGCCACATATTTATTAGCCTCTGCCATGGTTGGATAAATATGAATGGTGCCTAATACTTTATTTAGGCCTAGTTTATATTTCATAGCCAACACAAATTCGGCAATCAAGTCTCCTGCGTGCTCGCCGACAATTGTGACACCTAATATCTTGTCTTTACCCGGTACGGTCAACACTTTTACAAATCCATGTGCTTCACTATCGGTAATGGCACGATCCAAATCATCTATGCCATAAATACTGGTTTCATAAGCAATATTTTGGGCTTGTGCTTCTTGCTCATTTAAGCCGACACGCGCCACTTCCGGATCGGTAAAGGTTGCCCAAGGTATCACAGAATAATCGGTACGAAATCGCTTAAATGTCCCAAACAAAGCATTGACCGAGGCATACCATGCTTGATGCGCCGCAGTATGAGTAAATTGAAAAGGCCCCGCCACATCACCACAGGCATAAATATTAGGGAAATTAGTTTCCTGAAATGCATTAATTTGTACCGTCTGCCGCTCAGATAATTGCACCCCCAGTTCTTGCAGGCCATAATCAGCGGTATTCGCAACCCGCCCCATGGCCAATAGCACTTGGTCAAAAGGAATGCGTACAGTTTGCCCTTTATGCTCTGCCAGTAAAATTTTTGCGCCATTTTTAACCACAAATTCTTTGGCAATATGTTCAAGCCGAACATCAATCCCTTCTTTTCTAAACTTAGCGACGATGGCAGCAGAGACTTCAACATCTTCACGCATTAATAAGCGTGCGGCCATTTCTATCTGGATAACACGCACCCCTAAGCGTGCAAAAGATTGCGCCAACTCACTGCCAATCGGGCCGCCCCCCAAAATCAATAAAGATTTAGGCGGCTCTCGTAATGTCCAAATATTATCCGATGTTAAATAATCTATTTTATCCAAGCCCGGTATTGGCGGTATCAACGGCCGTGCGCCCGCCGCAATAACAATGGAACGGGCACTGATGGTTTCTACACCTGTTTTTGTTGTGACCACCACTTCCCAGGGCGATACCAGTTTTGCCGACCCTTCCATCACAGTTACCCCTAATTCGGTATAGCGTCGTACCGAATCATGGGGAGCAATGGTTTGTACCACGTTTTGTACGCGCTCCATAACCTCGGCAAATGTAAAATCTGCACTGAGCGCATAAATGCCAAACTCTTTGGCTCGTGGCACTAGGGATAATACTTTGCCTGTTTTAATCAAGGCTTTCGAAGGAACGCAACCGGTATTTAAACAATCCCCACCCATTTTATGCTTTTCAATAAGCGTCACCTTTGCTTTGACTGCGCTAGCAATATAAGCAGTCACTAAACCCGCCGCCCCGCCGCCAATCACAATGATATTATTATCGAATTTTTTAGGTTTACGCCATTTTTTATATATTTTATTCTCTCCTATCAGTGTGATAATTTTTTTGGCAAGCAAAGGAAAAAAACCTAATAAGACAAATGAGCCGAGTAAAGCAGGAGACAAAATACCTGACAAAGAGTTAATTTTACCCAACTGCGTCCCAGCATTCACATAAACAATTGTCCCCGCCAACATCCCTATTTGACTAATGCCATAAAAAGTTAATAAGCGCATTTTAGTTAATCCCATTAATAAATTAATCATAAAGAAAGGAAAAACGGGAACTAAACGCAAACTCAACAAATAAAAACCGCCTTCTTTTTCCACGCCGGCATTCACTGCTTTAAGCCGTTCACCAAATTTAGCTTGCACACTATCACGCAATAAAAAACGGGCAGCCAAAAAAGCCAAGCTAGCACCAATACTAGATGCAAAAGAGACGATGACCGTTCCCCATAACAAACCAAAAACCGCACCCCCTGCTAAGGTTAAAAGGGTCGCCCCCGGCAACGATAAAGCAGTGACGACGATATAAACCAGGGCATAGCTGACAGTGGCTAAAAGAGGGTGCGCCATACGATAATTTTCAATCGCCGCTTGCTGCATTTTGAGCATCTCCAGCGTAAAATAATGCTCTAAATCAAAATAGAAAAAAAGGCTGATAAAGCTTGCCATAAAAAGTAGTAAAATAATCCGTGGTGCAGTCATATTGTTTCCATGATTAGAGAGGCGCAATGATAAATTATCATGCCTAAGTGACTTTAAGTCGCGCAGACTGATACAACCTTACACGCTTTGCATCACGCCGATAAGAGAAAAAAGAGCATTGCCACACAAACAACACCGCATAAAATAAGCGCGTTTACCAATGTTGTATAATAAACTTTCAGCATTTATCACAACCTCATAATCTACAGCAATCAAGATGCAAGAAACGGAAGGTGTCATTAAATATAAGCTACATCACACCCTAAAACCGCTTAATAATGCACTAGATTTAACGGAGCTGAATGTATGGCGCAGTTTGCTCTACCAATTAGAACTCATTGGTCAACGACCGGAACGCTACCTTGGTTATGCTTACGGTAACATCAGCCAACGTATCAAAGGCGAACAGTTTATTATCAGCGGCACGCAAACCAGTGGCTTCAGTCAATTGAGCGCAGAACATTATTGCATGGTGACAAAGGTGCATTTAAGCCATAATAGCTTGCAAGCGACAGGCTTATGCAAACCCTCATCGGAAGCACTGACGCATGCGAGCGTCTATGCACAAAACTCTGCCATCAGCTGCGTTATACATGCGCATAATGCTGATATTTGGCATGCTACGCAAGCATTAGCACTAGCCTGTATCGCCCCGGACGTAAGCTATGGTACGCCGGCAATGGCACAGGCTGTCACCCAATTATTTCAATCCGATAAACTCAATAAACAGCCTATATTTACCATGCTAGGTCATGAAGATGGCGTAATTACTTTTGGCAAAGATTTCCCCGAAGCCGCTTTTGCTATGATTAATACCCTAGCCAAAGCACGTCAACTAACCACAACCACACTTAAGTAAAGATAATCCCATGAAAATAAAAACCATCCTATTACCCCTTGCAATATCACTTATCACGCCCTGCACTTATGCCAAAAACAAAGCGGTGCAGCCGGCAAATAATATCGAATACCCCATAGGTTTAAGCAATTGGCGCGTCATAGGCACTTCAATCCGTAATGATAATAATACCCAACGCGTTATTTTAGGTAACACTATCGCCATTCGTGCCGCACGTAGCAATATGGCAAAAACCAACTGGCCACAAGGTGCCATTTTGGCAAAATTTGTTTGGAAAAATGAGAGCTTAGCCACTTGGCCGGCAGCAACCGTCCCCGGCAAGTTTGTACATGCTGAAATCATGGTACGTGATACTAAAAAATATGCCGCAACCGGCGGCTGGGGCTTTGCGCGTTGGAAAGGAGAGGATTTACAGCCGCATGGCACGGATAGCCGTGCAGCAGATGCATGTTTTAGCTGTCACCAAGCCGCCAAAGAGACTGATTTTGTTTTTACGCGCCCTGCAAAACTACCTTAAACAAAGTTATAATATTCTCTGTCCTTATTCAACTAACCTGACACTTAGGCACTTATGGCTCAATATATTTTCTCTATGAATCGGGTGGGCAAAATTGTCCCGCCTAAAAAGCATATTTTAAAAAATATTTCTTTATCTTTTTTCCCAGGAGCCAAAATTGGCGTACTCGGCTTAAATGGCTCGGGTAAATCAACCTTACTGCGCATTATGGCAGGCATTGATAAAGAAATAGAAGGCGAAGCAATTCCGATGAAAGATATTAACATCGG
This sequence comes from Methylomonas sp., assembly GCA_026989715.1. Classification (GTDB taxonomy): domain Bacteria; phylum Pseudomonadota; class Gammaproteobacteria; order Methylococcales; family Methylomonadaceae; genus Methyloprofundus. The sequence continues at coordinate 2,348 of JALSIU010000309.1, read as the reverse complement.
TTATCTGCCACAAGAACCCCAGTTAAACCCTGATAAAGATGTTCGCGGCAATGTAGAAGAAGGCTTTGGCGAAATTCAAGAAGTCCTCAATCGTTACAACGCCATTAACGATGCCTTTGCTGACCCTGATGCTGATTTTGATGCCTTATTGGCAGAACAAGCTGAATTACAGGAAAAAATTGAAGCCGCTAATGCTTGGGAATTAGGACGCGAATTAGATATTGCCGCCGATGCACTACGCCTACCACCGTGGGATGCGGATGTGACTAAACTGTCAGGCGGTGAAAAACGCCGTGTTGCATTATGTCGGCTATTATTATCTAAACCCGACATGCTGTTATTAGATGAGCCAACCAACCATTTGGATGCCGAATCAGTTGCTTGGCTAGAACGATTTCTGCACGATTACCCAGGTACGGTTGTTGCTGTCACTCATGATAGATATTTCCTAGACAATGTTGCCGGCTGGATTTTAGAGCTAGATAGAGGTCAAGGTATTCCTTGGGAAGGTAATTACTCTTCTTGGTTAGAGCAAAAACAAAATCGCCTAGAACAAGAAGAAAAACAAGAAACCTCACGCCAAAAAGCAATGAAAGCGGAACTCGAATGGGTGCGCTCCAATACCAAAGGCCGACATGCCAAAAGTAAAGCACGGTTAGCACGTTTCGATGAGCTATCTTCACAAGAGTCACAAAAACGCAATGAAACGCAAGAAATCTATATTCCGCCCGGCCCACGCTTAGGCGACCAGGTGATTGAAGCTGAGCATATTAGCAAAGGCTTTGGTGAGCGTTTATTGATTGATGACCTCAGTTTCAAACTCCCACCGGGTGGTATCGTCGGCATTATCGGTCCAAACGGCGCCGGTAAAACCACATTGTTTCGCATGATGTCGGATATGGAAAAACCCGATTCAGGTGAAATAAAATTAGGTGCGACCGTACAACTCTCGCATGTTGATCAATCCCGCGATAACTTAGATGATAATAAAACCGTTTGGGAAGAAATTTCTGATGGCTTAGATCTTATCACCGTCGGCACTTACGAGACTCCTTCGCGCTCATATTGTGGACGCTTTAATTTTAAAGGGGGCGATCAACAAAAACGGATTGGCGACTTATCCGGTGGAGAGCGTAATCGCGTGCATTTAGCGAAGCTACTGCGTAGTGGCGGTAATGTGCTATTACTTGATGAGCCGACTAATGATTTAGACGTAGAAACACTACGTGCATTAGAAGAAGCCTTGCTTGCTTTCCCAGGCTGTGCCGTGGTTATTTCGCATGACCGCTGGTTCTTGGATAGGATTGCCACGCATATGCTGGCCTTTGAAGGTGATAGCAAAGTAGTCTGGTTTGAAGGCAACTATGAAGACTACGAAGCAGACCGGCATAAACGTCTAGGAACGGATGCCGATAAGCCACAGCGTATTAAATATAAGAAAATCAGTCTTTAAGATAGGCAATATCAGGCAAACAGCGGTTTGCCTGATATTTTTCGCTAATTTTGCACGGCAATAACTTAATTTATTGTTATAATATTTGTTTGATGTCCCCGTTGCATAACTGGATAATGCAGTCCCCTCCTAAGGGATAGCTGGCGGTTCGAGTCCGTCCGGGGACGCCATTTAAAAGATGGCCTCATATTAATCAAATAAAAACCATCCCCATTAAATCATCTTAAGTTATTTAACGCTTTAATTTCCTGCAACACATTTTCTGCTACAGAAGGCTGTTGAATAAAAGATGTCAGCTCTTGTGCAAAATCAAATTTAAACGCATGCGCAAAATTTATTGCTATCACTTTCAAAACAGAGTCTTTTTGCTCCCCTGCCTCTAACATATTCATTTGGTCTTTTACTGATTGAACTAAAGCCTTTACTCTATTATCATTGCCTTGCATCGCATAAGACTGCGCTAAACGACTCGATACAATAACCTGATCGACAGGGTTGTTAATTTCATTTTCTAATAGTATATCCACTAGAGGAAAGTAACTGCTTTCCAGTAAGGTATAGGCTAATGCCTTATAAGAGACCAAACTCATTGCACGCGCATAAATCTGCGCATCATTCATTAACCCCACATCTAATGCTGCATTAATTGCATTATAAAATAGCTTATCTTGCTGTTTTGATGCAACACGGCCGATTAAATCTTGAACCGTTTGCACATCCCCCAAAGCAACATAGCCATTTACAACTGCCTGTAGACCAACAGAGACCAGTGCTTGCCTTAATAATTTTTTAGCTTTTGCTAACCAAGGGAGTGCGTCAGACTTTCGGCCAACCTCTTTATAAGCCAAGCCCACTGCTACATGCGCACTAATTTTCTGATCAATTGACTTTATTT
>JALSIU010000308.1 GCA_026989715.1 Methylomonas sp. | reverse complement strand
TTTACGAGTCATTTTAGATTCCTCTCTTAGAACGCCGGTGACGGCTAAGTTATTGCGTTTACCGGGGCGCACTTTAATTTTAACCTGCTCAACCAATATAGAAAAAACGGCGGCATTACAGCAAGCCGGCGCTGAAGTGCATGAGGTAAAAGCGAATGCGCAAGGGCGTTTGGATTTGGACGTGGTGTTATCTTTTTTGGCTACACAGCAAGTTAATGATGTTTTGGTGGAGGCGGGTAGTATTTTGAATGGTGCTTTGTTGGAGCAAAATTTGATTGATGAATGTGTTGTTTATATGGCACCTATGATTTTAGGAGCGAGTGGTCGTGGTTTATTTGAGTTGCCGAATGTGCATTTGATGGCGGACAAGAAATCATTACGGTTGATGAGTATGCGTGAAATCGGTGTGGATTTGCGCTTGCACTATAAAGTGCAAGCAACAGCATAGTGCATTACTTTTCATTTAAATAATTTTGGTTGGGTACTTATGTTTACAGGCATTATTTTAGCCGTTGGTAAAATAACAAAAATTGAACAAAAATCGGGTGATGTGCGTTTAGCGATTGATACGGGCAAGTTGTCGTTAGCAGAGGCGCATATAGGTGACAGTATTGCGGTAAATGGTATTTGTCTGACCGCTGTTGCTTTGAGTGAATATGGGTTTGTAGCCGATGTCTCTAATGAGACACTGGCGCGGACAAACTTAAAACAAGCGACAATCGGCACACCGGTGAATTTGGAATTGGCCTTAACCCCGCAAACTCGTATGGGTGGCCATATTGTGAGTGGGCATGTGGATGGCTTGGCGGTCTTGGTGAAAAAACAACAAGATGGGCGTTCTATTCGTCTAACATTTAAAGCACCTGATGATCTGGCTAAGTATATTGCTGAAAAAGGCTCTATTTGCATTAATGGCATTAGTCTGACAATCAATCAGGTAGAAGGGGCTGCGTTTAGTGTGAATGTTGTGCCGCATACCTTGCGTGAAACAACATTAGGCTTTTTGGAGGTGGGAGGCAAAGTCAATTTGGAAGTTGATTTGTTGGCACGTTATATGGAACGCCTAATGAAAGGTGAAGCGGCCGCAAACTGTCCCGCCGGCGTGACCGAAAATTTATTAAAAGAAAGTGGATTTTTCTAAGCAATATGAATACAACTGAAGAAATTATTGAAGATATACGCCAAGGAAAAATGGTTATCATTATGGATGATGAAGACCGAGAAAATGAAGGCGATTTACTGATGGCGGCTGACCATGTGCGTCCTGAGGATATAAACTTTATGGCGCGGTTTGGGCGCGGTTTAGTGTGTTTGACTCTGACAGGCGAGCGTTGCCGGCAATTACGCCTACCCTTGATGGTCAATGATAATAATGCCGCTTTTTCGACTAACTTTACCGTGTCGATAGAGGCGGCGACAGGGGTTACGACGGGCATCTCCGCTGCTGATAGAGCAAAAACCATTTTAAGTGCCGTTGCAAAAGATGCGCAAGCAGATGATATTGTGCAACCTGGGCATATTTTCCCTATTCGGGCGCGTGATGGTGGGGTATTAAGTCGTGCCGGACATACTGAAGCCGGTTGTGATTTGGCGCGTTTGGCTGGGGCAGAACCTGCGGCAGTGATTGTGGAAATTCTCAATGATGATGGCACGATGGCAAGGCGGCCTGATTTAGAGTTGTTTGCTAAAAAACATGGTTTAAAAATTGGTACTATTGCGGATTTAATTCATTATCGTACTCAGAATGAAAGTACTTTAGAGCGTATTAGTGAATGTGCATTACCGACTGAATATGGTGATTTCCGTTTGTATGCTTATCAAGACAATAATGCCAAAGTGCATTTGGCGATTGTGATGGGCGCGGTCAATGATGGTGAGCCTGTCTTAGTGCGTGTGCATGCGCGTAATTTAATGGATGATGTTTTTGCTTCGACACGCAGTGATTGCAAAATGCCGGTGCGTGAGGCAATGCGCTTGATTGCTGAAGCAGGGCGTGGCGTTTTGGTGCTCATTCGGCAAGAGGAAAATGATAAGGCATTGGCAGAACTGATTCATCAATACCAAATGCGGGATAATGGTGTGGTTAAGCCTGTAGTGGCAGAAGAGCAGTCAGATAATTGGCGCACAACCGGTACCGGCTCGCAAATTCTGGCTGATTTGGGAGTACATAAAATTCAGGTGTTAGGTGCGCATAAAACCTACTTTGGTTTGTCGGGCTTTGATTTGGAATTAGTTGAACCTGATAACGCTTAGGACTGAGGATGCAATAAAACCCGAAATTGATACAGGGTTTTGTGCCGTTTCGGAGAGATGAAATGCTCAGTTCTTAAAACATTGCAATATAATTACCATGATACATGGTAAGAGAGTCTGAATGTGTGGGAGGTGTTACGCTCACATGGTTAAAGACTATTTTACAAAGATTAACTATTTTAGAGAGGCAGATATGGCAGCAGTAAAGGTAATAGAAGGTAATTTTTCAGCACAAGGGGGTAAATACTGTGTACTGGCTTCCCGTTTTAATAGCTTTATTGTGGAGCAATTAGAAAATGGTGCTATTGATGCTTTGTTACGGCATGGCGTTGCTAAAGAAGATATTACTTTGGTTAAAGCACCGGGGGCTTTTGAGTTACCTATGGTGGTACAGCGTCTTGCTGCCTCGAAAAAATATGATGCCATTGTCGTGGTGGGTGCGGTCATTCGAGGGGCAACACCACATTTTGATTATGTTTCCGGTGAGTGTGTGAAAGGTATTGCGCAGCTGTCATTACAATACGACATTCCGGTGAGCTTTGGTGTATTGACCGTCGATAGTATTGAGCAAGCGATTGAACGCGCGGGAACTAAAGCTGGTAATAATGGTGCATCGGCCGCCTTATCGGCTATTGAAATGGTGAGTTTATTTAATAACTTGGAAGCTTAATGAGTTCGGCAAAAACAAAGGCTAGGCAGTGTGCGGTACAAGCCTTATATCAATGGCAAATGACGGGACAAAATTTAAGTCTTATTGAACGTCAATTTTATGAAGAGCAACGCCTGAAAAATGCCCAAAAAAATTATTTTATAGACTTGTTTCATGGGGTACCTAAGCATTTGGAGCGTATTGATACTGCAATGTTGCAGTTTGTTGACCGTGAAGTGGAAAATATTGACCCGGTGGAGCGTGCCATTTTACGCATTGGGGTATACGAGCTATTACAAAAGCTAGAAATACCTTATCGTGTTGTGATTAATGAAGGGGTGGAATTAGCCAAACATTTTGGTGCTGATGGCAGTCATCGCTACGTTAATGGTGTGTTGGATAAAGTTGCGCAAGTCGCACGTAAAGTAGAAATTGAAGCAAAGCAAAACAAAAAATAGGTTTAAAATTCACAATCTTTAGGAGTCGTGCATTGAATCATGTCCGAGATGATGAAAAATAAGGTTAAATTTGGCACCAGTGGTATTCGAGGGTTGGTCAGTGATATGACCGATCAAGTTTGTTATCTCTATACACTTTCTTTTTTGCAGTATTTACATTCTACGGAGGCAATTGCATCAGGACAGGCTGTGGGCATTGGCGGCGACTTGCGCCATAGTACGCCGCGTATTATGAATGCAGTTGCCGCGGCTGTTGTAGAGGCCGGTTATCAAGTCGTCAATTGTGGCCTGTTACCGACTCCTGCGTTGACTTTATATGGTATCAGCCGAAAAATACCCACCATTATGGTGACGGGAAGCCATATTCCTGATGATAGAAACGGCATTAAATTTAATAAGCCTGACGGCGAAGTGTTAAAACAAGACGAGCAAGGTATTTTGGCGCAAGAGCCTGTGTTAAATACCGCTTTGTTTGATGCCGAAGGTGCATTATTAAAAACGAATTACTTAACAGGTATTGTTAAGACGGCTCAGGCGCAATATATACAACGCTATTTAGATTTTTTTCCACAAAATGCATTAGCAGGTTTAAAGGTTGGCGTTTATGAGCATTCATCGGTTGGCCGTGATATTTTTAAAACAATTTTATCCGGCTTAGGTGCCGAGGTCATTGCTTTGGGGCGCACCGATGACTTTATTTCAGTCGATACAGAGGCAATACGCCCCGAAGATGTCGTACTGGCACAACAATGGTCAGCGCAATATCAATTGGATAGTCTTGTTTCGGCTGATGGTGATGCGGATAGACCCTTAGTCAGTGATGAGCATGGGCAGTGGTTGCGAGGCGATGTAGCCGGTATTTTAGTCGCCCATTTTTTACAAGCTGATGCTGTTGTCACGCCGGTGAGTAGTAACAGTGCTGTAGAGAAAAGCCGATTTTTTAGTCGGGTAGAACGGACTCAAATTGGCTCACCTTATGTTATTTCTGCGATGCAGGCGATTACGCATCAAAATACGGTAGTGGGCTATGAAGCTAATGGTGGTTTTTTATTAAATACCGATATTGATTTGTCAGGACGGCACTTAGCGGCTTTACCGACTCGGGATGCCATCTTGGTTCCTTTATGTTTGCTATTTATGGCACAACAGCAACAAACGTCTCTCTCCAAATTGTTACAAATTTTACCTCAGCGCATTACCTATAGTGATCGCATTAAAGATTTTCCCTCTGAATTAAGCCAGTCGATTTTGGCCAAAATGCAATCCGGGAAACTGAAGCAGGATGCCGCTGTCATAAAACAGCTATTTGCCGGGCAACTTGCGGAGGTGATGCAAATTGATTATACCGATGGCGTGCGCATTACCTTAGTTAATGAAGAAGTCGTGCATTTACGCGCTTCCGGCAATGCGCCGGAGCTACGTTGCTATACTGAAGCGGCAGATGCGTTACGCGCACAAGCATTAAATCAGTTGTGCATGCAACATATGCGGGACTGGAGGCATTGATTTTACACAATATCGTATTTAGTAAATAGAAGAAAATCCTGTGAATAGAAGAAAACCGATTAAGACCGACTACTTTGCTTTTTTACGTACTTGGTATCATTCTAGGCAACTAAGAACGGGGCTTTATGTCACCGGCTCATTAATTATCATTGGCATGATAAGTGATAAAAGTAGTGAGTTTTCGTTTGATACTTCTGTCGTTGTGGGCTGGTTGCTATTGGTTTTTATACCGATTATCATCGGTTTTGTGTTCTTTTGGAGCCTGGAAAGACTAACGGGGCTTTCCGCATTGCGGGGGGTAGAGTGGGTAGGAAGGCATACTTTACTGCTTATTGATAAGGCATACGCCCGCATTCAAGTATGGCGCGGTATAAAACCTGGAACATCTCCTAGCACTAATATGGGGGATGTAGCGAGTGACTCGCACACCACTCCATTAACGTCGCATGATAAGGGGCAGGAAGAGCCTAGTCTCAGTCGTTCTGAGCCTGTTTTTTCTAACATGGATGCTGAGCCACAAATATCTATTGAGCCTACTTTAAAGCCCGAACTTTCTATGTCTGAAGACTTAACGGTAGCAGATTTTGAGTTACAAACCACGATGCCGGATGAGGCCATTGACGATAAGTCTATAGAGAAGAATAAAGAGCTACCCGCTGTAAATGATGAGCTGGATAATCATGATTTAGAGACAGAAGAAAGGCCGGATTTGCTAGAGGAGGCAGTTGTACTTGAACCACAAGAAGTGCCGCTTGAGCAGAATAATCAGGTGAGTGAGAATGTTAGGGATATACCTAATAAAAACCCCTTAGCAGACTTAACAGGCTTTTCTGCCGGTGTGCTAACAAGTGATTCGAATGATACCTTAGATAATGATTCTATGATAGATGCACTTGACTTGGAGGAAACTGACTTTGCCACAGAAGACGTAAATGCAAACCATGAAATAAGCTCAGAGACAAATGTGTCGGCCGATACACCTAAAATGCCTAATTCGCTGCAAGCATTTTTTAAACTGAGCAAACAAGAGAAATTAGGTTTTTTAGCGGAACATGCAAAGCAAAAGCTAAACGATACCCACAAACCCTCAGTGCAAGAGGCCAGTGCGGCAATTACGCGAATCATGGCGACAAAAAAGTCGGTTAATTCACCGCCAGACCTTGATGCAGATGCCTCAAAGCTTTTACAGGCAGAGCAAGCGGCCTCAAATATACTGGCAGGCTTTACAGAGAAGTTGAGCCACATATCGGTTGATGTGCATGAGGAAGATAAACGGCAAGTGTCGGCTTTCCAGTCACCAAATCAGCTGGAATATCAATTGCCCGGTATGGATTTATTGCAAATACATGAGCAATCAGTACATGCTTATAGTGCAGATGAGCTAGAAGACATGTCGCGCTCGGTTGAACGTGTTTTAAAAGATTATAAAATCATTGCGGAAGTGAAAGGCGCGTATCCGGGGCCGATTATTACGCGTTTTGAGCTGTCATTAGCGGCGGGTGTGAAGGTCAGTCGAGTGAGTGGCTTGGCGAAAGATTTGGCACGTGCCTTACTGGTAACCAGTGTGCGTGTCGTCGAAATTATTGAAGGCACGCCCTATATTGGGCTGGAAATTCCTAACCAAGAACGTGAACTGGTTGCGTTTCGAGAAATTGTCGCTTCAGAAGCATTTCAAGTGACTCAATCGCCGATTACCTTAGCGTTAGGTAAGGATGTCTCAGGGCAAACCGTTGTGGCAGATTTAGCGAAAATGCCGCATTTATTGGTTGCAGGTACTACCGGTTCGGGGAAATCAGTTGCGATTAATACCATGATATTAAGTATTTTATATAAAGCAACGCCTGAGCAAGTACGTCTGATTATGGTTGACCCTAAAATGTTGGAGCTTTCCGTTTATGAAGGCATTCCACATTTATTAACGCCCGTGGTGACGGATATGAAAGAAGCGCAAAATGCATTGCGCTGGGCAGTGGCGGAAATGGAGCGTCGTTATAAATTGATGTCTAAGGTAGGGGTTAGGAATCTTGCCGGTTTTAATGAAAAAGTAACGGAAGCGGAAGCAAACGGTGAACCCTTGCGCGACCCTTTATTTCAAGTGCTTGAGCCACTAGCAGAAGGCGAATCATGGCCGACTTTATCGACATTACCCAGTATTGTCATTGTGATTGATGAATTGGCTGATATGATGATGATAGTGGGTAAGAAAGTGGAAGAGCTGATTGCGCGATTGGCACAAAAAGCCCGTGCCGCCGGTATTCATTTGGTATTGGCAACACAACGTCCTTCTGTGGATGTACTAACCGGTTTGATTAAAGCGAATGTGCCGACGCGCATTTCTTTTCAGGTTTCCTCACGTATTGATTCGCGCACTATTTTAGACCAAGGGGGAGCAGAAGCTCTTTTAGGTAATGGCGATATGTTATTTTTGCCCTCCGGTACCAGTGTCCCCATCCGTGCGCATGGTGCTTTTGTTGCCGATGAAGATGTGCATGCCGTGGTTGATTTTCTGAAAACACAGGGAAGTGCCAATTATATTGAGGAAATTCTAAAGGAAGAGCCGACAGAGAAGCCTGCGAATCATGATGATGTGGATGATACCGATATTTATTATGGTGATGCCGTTGATTTTGTGATAGAAACAGGCAAAGCCTCTATTTCTAGCGTGCAACGCCGTTTTAAAGTAGGCTATAACCGCGCAGCACGTATGATTGATCAAATGGAAGCGGAAGGTATTGTAAGTGAACCTGAGGGAAACGGTTCACGGCGAGTTTTAAATAAGGATGAATGATTTTCAAGGGAGAGCTTTGTGGGGACTTTAAGAGGGGCAAAACGCTCAGTTCTAAACCTGTTTGCACATTAGCTGTTGCTTATTTATTTTCATTTAATTAAAAAATAGACCTATGTTAAAAGAATATATACAACTTTGTTGGCTAAAAGGTTATCCAGATGATTTACCAACGGATAGAAAGTTTTTATGGATTAATTTAGGCTGTTATTTTTTACTGGGTTTATTTATTCAAACGAATATTAGTGGGCCTATTGAAGCGTTTATGCAGATATTGGTCGAGGTCATGGTCACTATTATGTTTATGGGGGCATTACTTTATAAAGATGGTAGCACTTATAATTTTGAACGTTTTTTAACGGCTATTTTAGTCTGTGAGAACTTTGTCTATGTTGTCGCTTTACCTTTAGCTTTTTGGTTTATTTTTGCAAAAGGCTCCGATGCCGCATTTTACCCTGTTTATGTAGGGGTAGCTCTGATGTTATGGTCTATTGCGATTATTGCACACCTATTAATGGGGCTTTTTGGCTATAGTTGGCGTATGAGTGCCGCTTTATCTGTCTTTTACTTTTTACTCACTTATTTTGGGTCTTATGTTTTGTTGCTGTTGATACTGTAATATAGATTTTGAGATAAAAAATTGAACACTCTTTATTTTTTCTAGTGAGAGAGCCACCTTTTCGTAAAATTATTAATACTAGGTTATTAAATCTATTGATGATAGCGAAAGGGCTACTGTATAAATTAGCAGCTATTTATCTTTATTTTACATTCACTTAAGTGTGGTACGCGTGCGTAAGAAAGCAACATTTTTAAGAGCTACTTCAATATATTTAAGAACAATAAAATGTCTATTAACCAAAATAAATTTGTTGTAGGAATTGGTGCTTCCGCAGGTGGTTTAGAGCCCATACGATCATTAGTGAGTAAGTTGCAACCAGGTTTTAATATGGTTTACATTGTTGCTCAGCATATGTCACCTGATCACCCTTGTACATTAGTTTCATTGTTGGAGAAAGATACCACTTTGAGTGTACTGAATGCTGAAGATGGCATACCGTTGCAAGTAGATACTATTTATGTTTTGCCTTATATACATGAAGTTGCTTTTGAAGATAATACGATTGTTTTGCTAAAGGCGGATTCCGCTACAACCTCCCCCCGCCCCTCTGTTGACCAACTTTTTAGTAGTCTTGCCAATATTTATAAAGAACAGACTATTGGTATTATACTTTCCGGTTCCGGTATTGATGGTGTGCAAGGATGTAAGGCTATTAATGTAGCGGGAGGAATTGTTATTGTACAACCGCCTTATTCGGCAACCTTTGACAGTATGCCTAAAGCGGTCATGCAGTTGGCAAATGTGGACTTGTTATTGACACCTGAGCAGATTCCGGGCAAGCTCGCCGAATTTGCTAATAACCCAGCATTGGTTCATTTTGATGAAGAGGCGAATGCAATACTGGATTCTAGCCAAGATATTATTGAGCAGATATTAAAGCAAACCGGAATCGATTTTTTAAACTATAAACCTACGACTATTAATCGCCAAATACAGCGGCGTATGGCTTTGCTGCATATTGATACGATTAAAAATTATGGGCAGTATATTGTAGATAATCCAAATGAATCTAGGCAGTTGGCCAATAACTTCTTAGTGTGTGTAACATCTTTTTTTCGAGACCAAGAAAGCTATTTTTCGCTAAAATTGGCTTTACAAAATGTGATTAAGCATAAGAATATTGGCGATGAAATAAGGGTTTGGGTGCCCGGTTGTGCCACAGGAGAGGAAGCATTTTCAATTGCGATGTTACTGGCGGAGGAGTTAGGGGCACAGTTATCGCGTTATCGCGTACAAATATTTGGTACTGATATTAATCCGCATACTATCCAGTTTGCGCGTAAAGCAATGTATAACGATGCGTCATTAGGGAAGCTTCCTAAGCCGTTACGAGATAAGTATTTTGTTAGCCACAAACAATTGATAACGGTTAATAAAGAGTTGCGGGATATGGCGATATTCTCACAGCATAACCTATTGAAAGATCCCCCATTTATTCGTATGGATCTTATTAGTTGTCGTAATTTGTTGATTTATCTGAATCCGGAGTCACAGCAACGCATATTGAAAAATTTTCATTATGGTTTGGTACCTAATGGCTTGTTATTTTTGGGGCGTTCAGAAACCATTGGCAATATGGTTGATGCCTTTGCTGAATTTAACAAAAAAAATAAACTTTATATTAAGCGAAATTCTCAAAGTTTTCAGCCGGAATTAAGTGCTCGAGTTGCCACTAATTTAAGTATTACGCATGAGGTATTACCCTTAGCATTTAAAGAAGTTGAGCATCGGCGACTGGGTGAGCAGAAAATAGTTGAAATTTATGCTAAACCAACGATTTTGGCAACCTTTCAAGGAAAAATATTAGAATTTTATAATGATTGTTCGCCTTTTATTAAGGTGAAGCCCGGGACGGCTGATTTTAATTTGTTTTCAATTTTAGATCCTTTATTACAAACGGAACTTAAAGCATTATTGCATAGAGCGGTACATTCTAAAGGAACGATTGTGAGTCAGCCTATTCCTTTATTTATTGATGATAAGGAGCAAAGGTTTTGTTTGAGCTTTAATTTGGTTGATAACCCACAAACTCAAGAGCAGTTACTGTTAATTAGTTTTGAAAAAATATTAGATTCGGATGTAAGTGTTCAGGTTATTGGTACTGAGTCTGATGATTTGACCAGTTTGCGGCATGAGCTTAGTGTGAGGCG
>JALSIU010000307.1 GCA_026989715.1 Methylomonas sp. | reverse complement strand
ACACTGCTTCCGCCTGTTATGGGCGATAAGCCGATAGAGGCATTTTTGTTTGATGTGCGTGCAGGATTTTGCGGACATTATGCAACGGCTTTTACCTATTTAATGCGTGTTGCAGGGATACCTGCCAGAGTGGTCGGCGGCTATCAAGGCGGGCGTTATAATAAAACAGGTGGGTTTATTGAGGTGCGTCAGGCTAATGCGCATGCTTGGGCTGAAGTTTGGTTATCAGGTCGGGGTTGGGTACGCTATGACCCCACGACAGCTATTGCGCCGGAACGTGTACAACAAGATGTCAATATTGAACAGCAAATTGCTAATAATGCCGTGAGTTTTGCCCCTGTAAAGTTAGATAGCCAAACCGTGGCATTATTAAAACAAATGCGTAACTTATGGAGCAGTATGGATTATTCATGGCAACGCTGGATTATTCATTATGATCGCAAGCATCAGCTTGATTTTATGCAAGACCTTGGCATAGATACTTTGCAGAAAATGTTTTATTACCTGCTTGCTTTGGTAGGTACTGTCACGTTGTTGTTAGGTCTTTATGTACTGCGTCAGCAAATGCCTGTTTTGGATGAGGCGCAACGCATTTATGCTAAAGCCTGTCGCAAATTAATGCAAGCAGGGCTGCTTAGGGCGGATAATGAAGGGGCGCAGGACTTTTTACTGCGTGTTAAGGCGCAGCTACCGCAGGCTGCTGCGCCCTTTGCGCAGATTACGGCATTGTATGTGCAATTGCGTTATGGCCAGCAACAAGAGCGGCAAGTGCTGGCACAATTAAAAACATTGGTACGCAAATTTCGGCTAGACTAAAGCTAACTATGCTGTTGTTATTTTATCTTTAGTGCTTAATTTTACTGGTTTTTTTGTGGTGTATTTAATGAGCTTTGTTTCGGTTGTTGTTTGTTGTTCTGGCTCTGTTTTAATTTGCTCGCATCAACTTGTTTGGCAAAATAGAAATTGCCGGTAAAGGAGGATTCCATCCAAGGCGTTTGTTTGTTTTTAGATTCTTGTTGTACGCCTTTAGAGACTTGCTTCATGACTAATTCAATGGGTTGATTGGGGGTCGCCATATAGCGTAGTAAGTATTTTGAAAATAGGCCGTTTTTACCGACACCATCTGCAGCAACTGAACCTGGGCTAGTTGCGTAAACAATAATGGTTTCACTAGGGCTGGTTACTCTTGCTAGGCCGCGTGTGCTAGAGCGTGAGCTTTTTGCTAAGGGATTATCGCGACAGGCATCTAATAATACAATATTTAAACCTGTTTGCGCATCCCGCATTTCATCAAGAATTTGTGCTAAATTCAAAGCTTTATATTTGACATCACGTTCTTCTTTTATATCTGCGCCAACAGGGATTAAAAAATTACTGCCATTAATCTGTACGCCATGACCGGCATAATAAAATAAGCCCACTCCGCCATAAGATAGTTCGCGACCAAAGCGTAACATGGCCATATCCATTTTCTTTTGGTCGGCATCTATTTCCAGAATAACGCTAAAGCCTAACTGTCTAAGCATTTTGGCAATATCATTAGCGTCATTTTTAGGGTTTTTTAAGTAGCCAACCGTATAGTCGCTGTTACCTATGACAAGTGCCACTCTTTTTTTATCAATAAAATCATCGTTAAGCATAGGTGCAATGGCTACAGGTATCACTGCTGTTGAGGGTAGGGTAGCTTGCACTTTGGGCTTATTGTATTTTTCTATTACTTCCAGTACCTCTGGATCTTGCAAAAAATTACTCATTAAGACGTGCAGGTTACTTTTATGTGAGAGCTTATCTTTAAGTAGGCCGCTACTGATTTTGGAGTAGAACAGTTTATTTAATAAAACTTCATTGGTTAAGGTATCTTTAATAATAAAGGTGATTTTATTTTGCCCCCAAATGCGATGAATTTTTCCGGAGATTGCAATATCACTTTTTTTAACTTGGTAGCCTGCTGCAATAAGTTCTTCTTTGAGGGTATTTTTGACGATGGTAACGATAGGCTCAAGGTATGAGATATTTGATTTAATTTTATTCGGGTTGGTAAACCCCATTTCATTTGAAAACCGGCCTATTTGAATGGCTTGTCCTTCTGTCTGTTGAGGCTCTATATTAGTTACTTCGCGTGGTTGATGGCGACTGCATCCAGATAGACTAATCAGCAGAATAAGGGCAATCAGTTTTGTTATTAAGTGGGGCATCATCATTTATGATAAAAAGATATAAAAATTAAATTGGTGGTAAGTTCTATCTGTTGGGTGTTTTTTATTTTGATGAGAATGGCTGTATCGGCTTTTGTTTGTACTATAAAACTGAACCTAAGATAATATGTAAGGTTCAGTTTTATAGTATTGGGCGTTTCTAGCGAATGTCTGCTGCCCCTGCGGAGAGTGAGTCACCGACATCTCCTTCAACCGTCCAAGACTCCCAGCCAAATAAAATAACACTCCATGACGTGTGGTAAAGCACGGCACTGGTCATAAAGTCACCTCCCCCTTTTTCTAAGCAAATATCGACAGCTTCTTCTATTTTAGGTGCAGAACCAAACGGAATGATTAAGAAGGTAAAACGACCATCTTTTCCGGTTACATTACGCGTAAAATCGACTTTTTTCAGGTCTACTCGACTAATTTCAACATTTTTAGTGGATAAAATCGTAAAACTGCCTTGGCGAGATGTGCAGGCACTGCTGAGTATGCCTAAGATTAAAATACTGATGATGGATATGATTTTTTTATTCATCGTTGTTTCCTAATTATCAATTTAAAATGGGATGCTCAATGATTAGCTGGCATTGAACTTTTGTGTGCAGACGAAAAAAAATGAAGAATCGCTTTAATTGGCGAGTTTCCTTATGATTATTGCTGAAATAGTAAGGCAAGGCAAATAAATAATGTATAGCATGCCTTTGTATAAATAGGGGAGAAGCTTTATTCCGGTATCATATCAGTACTGATTTCTACTAAGTCGGGGTGGCTAGTTTGAGGTAATAGAGGCATGGCATTGGCTTCTTCTTGTTCTTTATTGCCTGTATGCCAGATGAGCAAGTCTAAATAACTGCGAATATTGTCTACATAGATAACGGGTTCAGTGCCGCGAGCATAGCCATGTTTGGCTTTGGAGAACCATTCTTTTTTACTGAGTAAGGGGAGTGAGCGTTTAACATCTATCCATTTGTCAGGATTTTTACCACGTTTTTGGGTAATAATGCGTGCATCTTCTAGGTGACCAAACCCTACATTATAGGAAGCGAGAGCAAACCAGGTGCGATCAGGCTGCGGAATTCTGGCAGGAATTTTTTTGAGCCGTTGTTTGAAGTAGCGTGCGCCGCCATAAATACTTTCTTGTGGGTCTGTTCTATCTTTTATGCCTAGTTGGTCGGCGGTAGCTTTAGTAAGCATCATCAGTCCTTTAACCCCGGTAGGTGATACGGCACGCTTGTTCCAATGCGATTCTTGGTAGCTGATGGCGGCTAATAAACGCCAATCTAAACCCCATTTTTGGGCGGCGGCTTCAAATAATTCTTGGTATTGAGGCAGTCGGCTGTGTAAGTGCAGGTGGAAAGTGCAATGGCCAACATATTTTATATTGCGGGTGTGCCCATAGTGGCGTTCAAGTAATTGCTCCAGTGTTTTATTTTGTTTGATTTTTTTAAAAAATGAGCTGGCTGCCTGATAGAGGCTTAAGTCATCTGATTTTTTAAAGGCCCAGGCTAGTTGACGTGAGGTGCTAATATTAAAAGCAACATTGAGTTTAGGGTAAAAACGCCGCATGAGGGTAATTTGGTTGGAGTCGGCGATGGTGTAATCAATTAAACGCTCATTGACTAAGTAGAGTAGCTCGTCGGTATCTAAAAAATGATTAGTCAACCATTGTAGTTGCGGTATTTTTTGTTGTAATCGCTGTAATGTTTCGACATGGCTAGTGTCTTTTACGATTTCTAAAATGCCATTGACTAAATCACTTGGTTTTTTAGGGCGTTTGGTGCCGGTACGATAAATGACTTGTTCAGTAATTTTATGATAAGGCGGGGTAAACAGAAATTGTTGTTGGCGTGCTTGGGTAATCGTTAGACCTGCTGCTGCAAAATCGGCTTCGCCCGCTTGTGTTTTTTGTAAAATCTCAGCGAAAGTTTTAGGAATGATGAATTTAGCTTCAACCTTTAAGTGTTTGGCAAATAGAGTGACTAAATCATATTCTAAACCTGCTAGGCTGTCTGATGATTCGTAATAGGTCGTTGGGTCGTAACGCGTTAAAATGGTGAGGGTTTTTGTGGCTTTGACGCGCTCTAGTTGGTTGGCGTAGTGAATGGGTGTGGGTGGGGGCGTTGCAGTTTTTTGTGTGTGCTTAGGTGATGTTGGTGGAGACTGTGTTTGCATGTCGCAAGCACTGAGTGAGATGAGGAGTAAAAAAAATACAATATATTTTACCAGTGATTTGCTATTGTGTTCTGTACTGATGGGGACGTGATAGTGTATTGCCTGGCGCATAGCAAAGCGAGTGGAAAATGGGCTAGTTGTGAGGGCGGCAACTTTTGTTGATGGATAAAAAAGTTGCCGCCGGTTCAATTTAGCGAAGTTTTTTGTAATGGCTGATTAAGCCGTTTGTGGAGCAGTCATGAGCAGTGACGGGGTTATCATGCTGTAGTTGTGGTAGAATTTTTCTGGCAAGTACCTTGCCTAATTCAACGCCCATTTGGTCATAACTGTTGATATTCCATATTTTTCCTTGCACAAAAATTTTATGCTCATAAAGTGCAAGTAGTGTTCCTAAAGTATGCGGCGTTAATTTTTTAAATAAAAAGGAATTAGTGGGTCTATTGCCGGAAAAGACTTTAGCCGCAATTAAACTAGGGTCAGCATCCTGTCCTATATCTGCCTTGACTTCTTCTGCCGTTTTTCCTTTCATTAAGGCTTCTGTTTGCGCTAGAAAGTTAGAAATTAAAATATCATGGTGTTCCGGTAGGTCGTAATGGCTTTGTGCGGGGGCTAAAAAATCACAAGGAATCAGTTTGGTTCCTTGGTGGATTAGCTGATAAAAGGCATGCTGACCATTTGTGCCCGGTTGCCCCCATATGATAGGGCCGGTACTGTAATCGGTTGTGTGTCCTTCTAAATCAACACTTTTACCGTTACTTTCCATATCACCTTGTTGAAAATAGTCGGCAAAAAACTGCATGCTATGGTCGTATGGTAGCATCGCATGAGAATCGGCATCGAAGAAATTATTATACCAAATGCCTAGTAAGCCCATGATAACGGGGATATTTTCTGCAAAGGGTGTGTTCTGGAAGTGTTTGTCCGCTTCATGGGCTCCTGCTAGCAGTTGCTCAAAATGATCCATGCCTAAATATAAGGCAATGGATAAGCCGATAGAGGACCAGAGCGAATAACGTCCACCTACCCAATCCCAGAATTCAAACATATTGTTTGGGTCGATGCCAAATTCGGCCACATTGGTTTTATGAGTAGATAAGGCAACAAAGTGTTTTGCGGTAGCAGATTTATCCTGTGCCGCATTAAGTAGCCATGTGCGCGCAGATTGCGCATTAGTCATGGTTTCATGGGTGCTGAATGTTTTTGATGCAATCAGGAATAAAGTTGTTTCCGGTGAGACTTTTTCTAATGTTTCCATTAGATCGGCTTGGTCAATATTAGAAACAAAGTGTACGCTCATACCTTCAATTGCATAAGGTGTTAACGCTTTGGTGACCATTTTAGGCCCTAAGTCTGAGCCGCCAATGCCAATGTTGACAATATCGGTAATAGGCTTGCCTGAGTAGCCTTTCCAAGTACCGGAGTGTACCTGCTCACAAAAATCACGCATTTTATGTAAGGCATGATTAACTTGTGGCATCACATCAACGCCATCAACATAAACGGGGTGATTGTCATGATTTCTTAAGGCAGTATGTAGTACTGCGCGACCTTCCGTTTTATTGATGCGCTTACCACTGAACATGTCGTCAATTTTTTCTTTTAAACGACACGAATTTGCTAAATCTAATAGCAAAGGTAGGGTTTTATCTGTTATTCTATTTTTCGAGTAATCGAATAATAAATCACCAAACCTAGTTGAGTAGTTTGTGAAGCGCTGAGGTTCGGCTGCAAATAAATCTCTGATATGTAATTGACTGACATGTTGGTGGTGTTCCTTTAGAGCTAACCATTCTGCAGAGTTAGTTAGGTGAGACATGTATTGAACCTTTAGGTTGCGTTATTATAATTGTGATATGCAAAATTTTACGAAAACCGGAGCGTGATAGCAATAGCAATATAAGAAAATTCTGATATAATAGTTTTGCATTATTGGCAAAATGTATCGCTATTCTATCTTTGTTGGACTCTATATGATAGAGTTTCCGATGTTTTTAATGTTCGTTCAGTCAATTTCGCAGCAAAAACATTTTAAAATTATAAAAAATAAAAAGAGGAAGAATTTATGACACATAAAATAATAACAAAAAGTTTTCTAGCACTGTTGGCAATGCTATTTTCTGCATCTATCTGGGCTCATGGTGGTGCTGCCGGTACCGATACCGATCAGTGTAAATTTGAGCTGGAGCCGGAGCATTGGATTCATTACACGGCTTATCAGCCATTGGCATACCCTGCCGAGGATTTTTGTGGAAATATTCCCGATACAGGCACTCTCACTCAGTTAGTATTTGACTACCAAGATGTTAGATACCGTAATAGAGCGGTAGAATTTGAAGTAACAAAAGAGCCTGAAGGCACGCGCGTCTTTTTCCAGCCGGCGAAAAAGCATAAGTCTGGTACTGTCGTATTGAAATTGCCTAATGGCGTATCTGAGCCAGGCAAATATTTGATTCATATTACGCTTAAAGGTAGAAATAATGATAATTTAGATGCGCATATGAGTTTTGTTGCAGGCAGTGGACAGTCTGTCGCACGTAATGATTTATTTATGTATTTTCTATTTGTATTAGCGGGTTTGTATGTCTTGTACTTATCTCATGCAGGCTTTAAAAATAAAGTCGATGAAATTATTGCAAATCTTAAAAAATAAGTTAAAAAACTTCAGGACAATTAAACAATGCAGAAAAATCCTTTAGGAATACTACTGGGTGCTACTGTCATGCTGATGCCGTTTTCGGCATCAGCTGTCGTCGGCTTGCCTAAAACAGTTGAAGTAGACCGTGGAAAAGTAGAAACGGTTTGTAACCAAAATAATCCGGAGTGGCGCAAGGCACAAACGATTGAGGGTGTCAGTATGCAGGAATCTCTGCGCTGTAGTCCTGATAACCCTTATGCGATTGCTGCGGAAGTAAAAGGAACGAATAATTTATCAATGGAAGCATTGATGAATACGCATTATGCACTGGACGCTATCATTAAGAAAAATGATATGGATGGTGATGGTGATCCTGATTTAATTATTATTAAATTAGAGGTGGCTGAGCTAAATGGTCACTCACCTGATTTTCAGGGATTTGTCCCTACTTTTGATATTGCCCCAGGCGTACAGCCTGCAATGTGGGTGTTTGCGCCTAAATCAAGAGGTATGGCAACGAATAGTTTTGTGGGTACTGATGCGAATCCGTTATTGAGGGCTCCTTCACCGGTTATTCGCGTGGAGCAAGGTGATACCATCTGGATACAGCTAGAAAACACGCATTATTTTCCGCATACGATTCATTTGCATGGTATAGATCATCCTTATGTCGATAGTTCGGGTGAGGGAAATGATGGCGTGCCGCAAACGAGTGATAAGTTTGTGTTGCCTGGACAAAGTAAAACTTATGAAATTCGTCCTCGGGTTGCAGGTAGCTTTGTCTACCATTGTCATGTGCAAACACATGTACATTTGGCTATGGGCTTAGTGGGGATGTTTGTCGTTGAAGAAAACCGCCCTAATAACTGGGTACAAACTTTCAATGTAGGCGGTGGGCAAGTAAGACATCCTTCAAAAGCCGTGTTGGAAGAATATGATAGTGAATATGATTTACATTATCATGCGATGGATAAGGAACTGCACAGTATTGTGCAACAATATAATGACCCACGCTTAATTGCGAAAAAAATGAATCGTGAATATGATATGACCGATTCAACCGAAGATTACCATACATTAAATGGTCGTTCTTTTCCTTATACTTTAAGAGAGTCCATTATTGTTGCAGAGCCGGATAAGAATATTAAATTACGTATGTTTAATAGTACCGGTGAGTTGTTAGCAGTGCATACACATGGACACAAAGCAACCATTACGCACTATGATGGTGTAGAGCATAACCCTATTGCTCAAATTACACGTGATATTTATGATATTGCCCCAGCGCAACGTAATGATTTGAAAATCAATACAACCGATGATGGTTTTCATAGTTATGGTGAAGGTATCTGGATTTTTCATGATCACCGGGAAAAAGGGATTACAACCGACGGGATGAATCCTGGCGGTAATGTCAGTGCTTTGGTCTATAAAAAATATTTGAATGAAGTTGGCTTGCCTAAAACGATTGGTGAGAGTATCGCACCTTTATTTACAGAGGCATTTCACGCACGTAAAGTGCCGGTGTGGCAAAATATTGATGATTGGAATAGCCTCGGTGAAGTCGATGCAGATGGCTATGTTGCACCGCCACCTAGTGTTGTCGCTGCACCTGATGTCACACCAGGCTCTGCTGATATTCCAGCCCCCGAAGATAACTCATTTAGAAATCTCATTTTTGGCTTATTCTTAGGGCTGATTGCTTATTTAGCTATTGTTAATAGAGAGAGCATTATGGCACTTATTTCTGCAAATAAAGGAGGTAACTGATAATGATGAAACAATTATCAATCGTAGCGTTATCATTGGCTTTATCAGCTCCTGCTTTTGCGGAAAAAGAGTTTGAAAATCATAATCGCATGATGGATCATGGTGATGGTCATTTAATGGATGCCACAGGTGGCATGGTCATGGGGCAAAATACTGATATTTTGCCGGGAGGGTGTGACAGCATTGCTGCCACCAAAGAGATTACTGTACATGCTGGGCATAAATATGCTGAGAAATTTCCAGGGCGTATGTTTGCCTTCGATGTGCAGGAATATCAATTTGAACCTTGTACTAAGTTAACGGTTAACTTTGTTAATGATGATGAGGTGCGTCACCAATGGATGATGCATGGTCTGCCTAAATATTTGTATCCAAAAGGTATGTTTCATTTGGAAGTGACAGGGCCCGGTAAGGTTTCTGGTACATTGATTTTTCCTCCAGGTGATAAAACCTATTTAGTGCATTGTGATATTGCGCAACACATGGAAAAAGGCATGAAAGGCCAGTTGAAAATTGGTAAAGGTGATGGTGATTTACCAAGCATTCCAGGGGTAACCGCTTATGTTATCCAGGATGACTATTCAGATAGTAAACCCGAAGAATCATTAGCGGATACGGTCGTTGAAGAAATGACTGATATGAAAGATAAGGTTGTGGGTAATAACTCTTTCTTTTCAGGTCTTACCGTGATTGGTTTAGCAATTGGTTTGATATTAGCACCTTTATTGGCGCGTAAGTTTAAAGGCATGTCGGCAGGTGAGATTTTTGCTTATTGCATTGCACTGATTAAAGATGGCGTTGACTTAGTTGTGAAGCTGATAGGCTGGCTAATTGGCTTGGTTAAAAAATGATAAAGTAGTACTAAGTGCTGAGAGTATATTCAGCTAATTGAAGCCTCTATTGACCTACTGGTCTTTAGGGGCTTTTTTACGTTTATAGCAAATGGATTGAATATGTTAGAGCTTTGGGGCTTGTTTGCAAGTGCTTTTATTTCTTCGACAATCGCACCCGGGGGGTCTGAGGCTGTGTTGGCTTATATGGTCTCTGAGCACTTGCATGCAGTGATGTTGTTGGTTGCTGTGGCAACACTTGGCAATACATTAGGTGCGTTAACGACTTGGTGGTTGGGGGCTATAACGGCTAAAAAGTTTCCGGCAGAACATGTCTTAGATAAAAATAAACAAAAAGCATTGACATGGGTTAGACATTGGGGGCAGTGGAGTTTATTGCTTTCGTGGTTGCCTGTGGTGGGGGATGGCTTATGTTTTGCAGGAGGCTGGTTAAAATTACCACTTTGGTCGGCCATTATTTTAATTTGTACCGGTAAGTTAGTCCGCTATTTGTTTGTTGCCTATTGGTTTGTATAAGCGACGGGTGCAGTGCTGTGCTAAAATAAGCGGCTACGAAAAGTAGAGTGCGTTTCTTGTTCAAGCATCGAGAAGCAGTACGCTATAGCCTCATTAGCCTATTTGTGATGAGAGTATTCAAATTAATCAGGAGCTTTATTTTAGATGTTACGGCACTTTCCTAAAGTAGGTGTAGCGTATGCGCACAATAGAACCGATTATTATATCGTTGCTTTTACATTTACTTGTACTGCTATTTGCTTAACGATTGATGGTAGCGGTAGTCGAGAAATGCAGTGGTTATTAGCTTTTTTTGGCTGGTTATTTTTAGCAGGTTTATTATCGCGAGAGTCAGCCATTATTCGTATGCAAGTTTTGGTTGCGCTTTCCTTTGCAACAGTCGGTGAATATTTTGCATCGCCTTATATGCAAGGCTATATTTATCGTTTTGGGACAG
>JALSIU010000306.1 GCA_026989715.1 Methylomonas sp. | reverse complement strand
ATGGGAGCAACTGGATAAGCTGGGTATTTTAGATGAGAGTGTTATTGTCATACTCGGTGATCATGGCGAGTCTCTGTTTGAGGATGGTTTTTTAGGGCATGGGCATGCGATTAATGATTCACAAACCAAGATACCTCTTATTTTAAGTACCACGGATGCTGTGGTAAATGAGGCAATGGGGCAGGTTGATGTGGCTGAATTGGCCGTACGCAGTGCGCTAGGTTTGGAAAATATATGGATTAACCCAAAGAAAACCGTTTTTCAATTAGTCGGTAGTTTAAATCGTCCTCTTTTAATTGCGCATGTCAATAATGCGGGACAGAGAACGATTTTTGATTTTCGTTCAGAACAAGTCTTTTTTAGTGAAGAAAATATCTGGAAAGCATATGAAGTCGCACTTGCTGATAAGCAATATCAACAGCGTATCGAACATTTAATCAGAGACTGGGAAAGTTTAAAGTGGCGTGCGTATTTGGAGCGTCAGCACAAAGCGAATTGATGTACGGAGCCGCATGATTCGGATAGAGTTAAGTTATTGATTTGTGAACAATGGCTTAACTTAGTTTTTAGGTTTTACTTTGAAAAAAGGTATTGTCAGATCAAATCTAGGTTAATGCAATAAAAGCATTCTTTCTTAGAAATTTAGACATAAAAAAAGGCCAGTAACGAAAAATCGCTACAAGCCTTTAATTATTTTTGGTGCCTCGGGCCAGAATCGAACTGGCACGCCCAGAAGGCGAGGGATTTTAAGTCCCTTGCGTCTACCAATTTCGCCACCGAGGCATCAATCTCTAATAGAGAAGAGCCTATTATAGCGTTTAATTTGCGCTTGGCTAGTCATTTTTTATATTTATTTTTCGTGTTTATTTAAGTAATTGTTTATCAAGCTGGAATTATTTTTTAGTTTGTAAATAGTTGCCAGATTGGGCGTATGTTAATGGGGAGTGGGGCTAAGCGTCCTAGTTCGACCCATTGGTTTTGGGGGGAGTGGAAATCTGAGCCGACTGAACCATAGAGTTCAAATTGCTTGGCGAAGAGTAATGCGCGCCTAATTTCATCCGGATTACTGCGTGCGGTGATGATTTCCATGCCCAAACCACCGCAGTCTTTAAATGCACTCAGAAAGCGGCGCATCCAACTTGCGGTTAGTTTATAGCGCATAGGGTGTGCGACAACCGCAACACCACCTGCTTGATTAATCCACGTCAGAGCTTGCTCCAGTGGTGCCCATTCGGTGCTGACAAAAGCGGGCTTGCTTTGACCTAAGTAACGATTAAATGCTTCTTGCAGGCTATCGACATGCTTATTTTTGAGTAAAAAATCAGCAAAATGTGTCCGCGTTACCATACCGGTGCCGGCGCTTAGCTGTACGGCTTCTAAAGCCCCTGATATTTTTTGTTTTTCTAATTTAGCGGCAATTTTTTGTGCTCGTTGTAGGCGAATTTGCTGTAAACCTTGAGTGCCGGCAATAAGTTCTGCGTTGGTCGGGTTAATATTTAAACCGAGTATATGGAAGGTTTTTTTATTCCAAGTGCAGGATAGTTCTATTCCTGGGATGAAGTTTATGGCCTGTTGTGCGGCCGTTTCTTGCGCTATATTGATGCCTGCCACGGTATCATGATCGGTTAGTGCTAAGTCGGTGACACCATTTTTTTTGGCGCGTAGGACAAGTTCTGCCGGTGGCAAAGCACCATCAGAAGCGGTTGAGTGGCAGTGTAAATCATATATCCTGGGGGTCATTTATTGATATTCTCCATAAAGTTTTGCATAGAGTCCATTTTGCGTAATGAGTTTTTCGTGGCTACCTTGCTCGCAGATTTTGCCTTCTTCAAAAACGTAAACGTGATCTGCTTGTTTGATGGCACTAAGTCTGTGTGCAATGATAATGGTGGTACGATCTTTTAAAAAATCGCTCAGTGCAAGATGTAGTTTGTGTTCGGTTTCCGTATCTAAGGCAGAGGTGGCTTCGTCTAAAATAACCACACTAGGGTCTGCAATAATCATGCGTGCAATGGCCATGCGTTGCCGCTGTCCCCCTGATAAGCGCATACCTTGACGACCTACAATCGTGTCTAAGCCTTTATCGAGTTGTTTGATAGTCTCTTGTAATTGCGCGATGGCTAAAGCATGCCAGAGTTTATCATCGCTGACGATTTTGCCTAATGCCAAGTTTTCACGAATACTGTCATTAAACAAGATGGGGTGTTGTAATACGGTGACCACATGCTCACGAATGACATCAAAGCCAATTTTAGTCATAGGAATATTATCAAAACAAATCATGCCTTGTTGCGGTGGATAGAGGCCGGTCAGTGTTTGTACCAATGTTGATTTACCCCCGCCGCTGGCACCTACTAAAGCTATTTTATGACCTGCTTTGATGCTTAGGTTAATGCCTGTGAGTATTTCGTCTTGTTCGGGTTGATAGCTAAAATGTAGGTCTTGAATGTGTACGCTAACGGTTTTTTTATTGATAAAGGGGTTTATTAAGGCCGGGTAAATGGGTTCTTGTTGCAATGCCTGCATGCTGTTGATGCGGGTTAGGGCGGCTTTGGCATTATAAAAAGCATATTGAATGCCTAAAATTTCTTGTACCGGTGCCATCATAAACCAAAGGTAGCCAAAAACGGCCAGCATTTCGCCGATGCTTAAATCAGAATAGAGTACCATAAGCATGGCGGCCGCCCGAAAAATATCGAAGCCAAACAAGAAAATAAGAAAGCTAAAGCGTGTTGCGGCATCACTTTTCCAGGCAAAGGCGGTGGAGTGCTGTTTAACGGTGGCTGCAGAATCAATGAGCTTTTGATAATAATGATTTTCGCGGTTACTGACCCGAATTTGTTGAATGGCTTCTAAGGTTTCGGCCAGTGCTTGTTGAAAAATACCATAAGCCGCGTTTTCTTTGGCCTTTAATGTTTTGACTTTTTTACCTAAGCTACGGGTAAAGAAAATGACGATAGGGTTGAGTAATAAAATAAATAAACCTAATTGCCAATGCATCCATAATAATATGATGCCGGTACCGATAATGGTTAAGCTGGCGACCAGTAATTTACTGGTGGTACTGCCGATAAAGGTATCTAAAGTATCTAAATCGGTCACCAGGTGGGTGATGACGGTTCCGCTTCCTAGGCTTTCATATTCTGCCATGGATATTTTTTTAAGATGATTGATTTGCTGCTTGCGGATGCGAAAAATAATATCTTTAGAAATGCAGGTAAATTGGCGCGATTGAATGATATTAAAAATAATACCGAAAATGCGCAGGCATAGGCTGGCTAATAAAATAATACTGATATAAACGATAGGGATGTGCCATTGCGGCGGCGTATATTGATTGATGGTATTGATAGCAATGCCAGGGCGGTTTAAAAGTACTTCATCGACCAACATCGGCATTAAAAGGGGAACGGGAACGGTCGCTATAGTGGCCAAGATAGCGAGTAGGTGCGCAGACAATAGCTCTTTTTTATGTTGTTTAACAATATTAAAAATATAAGTCCAAGTATAAGCAGGTGCGGTAGCGTCTTGTGGCATATGTACGATTTTTATCAGGTATACTTTTTAGTGAGTGATTATAATGGAAATTATAGCTTGAATTGTGTAGCGTGGTTCGATGAATATAAAGAGCCGGCACTACTAAAAGTAGTAAACTACGTTTAAGCATTTGGATGGCTTGGAGGCATTAAAGGCGGGTATATGAAAACGGTATTATTGAAAATAGGGTTTTGTTGGCTATTATTGCTATGGAGTACGCTTAGTTCAGCTAATGTGCTTGAGCAACAGCGTGCTCGCTTTTTGATAGCGGAGCAAGCTTTACAAGCTGATTTTACGGTTATTAGCAAAGGCCTGCAAAGCTACCCATTGTATCCTTATTTGGAGTATCAGTGGTTAAAACAGCATTTGGATAAAAGCAAACAAATTAAAGCCTACTTAAAAACGAATAAAACCTCGCGTTATGCACGTTTACTACGTGGCAACTGGTTAAATGAGCTCTATAAAAAAGGTCGCTGGCGCGATTTTACCGCCAACTATAGAGCCTCATCAAGCAAGCGTCAGCAATGCCGTTATCAGTGGGCGCGATACCAACTCAACTACAAAACCAAAGCCTTAACGGCCACGCAAAAAATCTGGTTAACCGGCCGCTCTCTACCCAAAGATTGTGATAAATTGCTGGCAAAATTTATCCGCTCTAAATTTTTAACCCAAGAGCTAGTATGGCAACGCTTTTTATTGGCGGCAAAAGCCCGGCAAGTTAAATTAGCCCGCTATTTAAGTCGGCAGTTAAAAGGGGCGCAAGCTCAAAAAAATGCACAGCGGTGGTTAAGCTTGGTAAAGCAGCCTGAATTGGTGACTAACGCTAAATTTTTACAAGGCATCTCGCCGGCACAGCAAGCTGATATGTTGGTTTATGCAATTAAGCGCATCGCAGGCAGTGACCCTGACAAGGCAAGTCGCTTATTGGAGGCCAAAAAAGCAGCTTATCACTTAAGTGTTGCCGCAGTTGATGCACTAGAGCGTAAAATTGCAATGCAACTGGTTTTTGATAAATCAGCTAAAGCCTATGCGCATTTTAAAAAAATTAACAAGCCTAATGCTAGTACACGGATTTGGGCGGTGCGTGCCGCCTTGTTGGAGCAAAATTGGGCGCATGTACAAGCCGCACTCAATCACTTGCCCGCGGCTGAAAAGCGTAAACAGCGGTGGCGTTATTGGCAAGCACGTACCTTTATGCAAACTAAGCAAACTAAACGCGGGCTGGCCTTATATCAATCACTGGCACAAGAGCGCAGTTATTATGGCTTTTTAGCGGCTGATTTTTTAAAGCAAGCGTATGCTTTTGTTGATAAACCTATTCAGGTAGACAAGGCTAAATCTAAACGCTTATTGGCAACAAAAACCTTTAGATTAATACGTGAATTTCGATTTTTACAGCGCGATGCTGAAGCACAAAAAAATTGGTGGGATGCGCTTAGAGCTCTAAAAGGTGATGATGTATTAGCGGCTGCAAAAATTGCACAGCAATGGCACTGGCATAAATTAGCTATTTTGACCGTGGCGCGGGTGAAAAGCTGGGATGATGTGGCCTTACGTTTTCCCATTGATTATAAAGACGAAATCAAAAAAAATGCCGCTTTGCATCAATTAGAACCCTTTATTATTTATGGCTTGGTACGCCGTGAAAGCATGTTTGATAAATTGGCACATTCGCCGGCAGGGGCATTGGGTTTAATGCAAATTATGCCGCGCACAGGTAGGCAAATTGCGAAAGAAATGCAATTACGCTGGCGATCTAAATCGGCCTTATTGAATGCCGAGCTTAATTTAAAATTTGGCGCGTATTATTACAAACAGATGTTGACAAAATATAAAGGCAATTTTGCATTGGCTACCGCAGCTTATAATGCCGGTCCGCATCGTGTGGATCGTTGGATAAAAACAGAGGCCGCTTATCCTGCCGATATTTGGGTAGAAACCATTCCGTATAAAGAAACGCGAGGCTATGTCGCGGCTGTATTAACGTATGCTTTGGTTTATCAGCACCGTTTGGGTGAGAGTAAATTGACGCTACAGGATTTTATGGCAGATATTAAGCCGCCAGCGGTGGCAGTGGGGGCAATTTAAGAACAGGAGGTAACTTGACGGTTTGCCTCCTGAGCCAAAATTTTTAGCAGGGGTTTGGTATGCTCAATACGCTAGTCTGTACCCGCGATAGCCATTTCCTCGACTAAAATAGAGCCGGTGCGGATATTGCCACGATAGTCAATATCATTACCAACCGCCAAAATTTTGCGGAACATATCTTTTAGATTCCCTGCAATGGTGATTTCTTGCACAGGAAATTGTATCTCGCCATGCTCTACCCAAAAGCCGGATGCCCCTCGAGAGTAATCGCCTGTGACGGGGTTGACTCCTTGCCCCATTAATTCGGTGACGAATAAACCGGTGTCCATTGTGTTAAGTAATTGTGGTAAATCTTGTGTACCGGATGTGATGCAAAGATTATGCACTCCGCCTGCATGGCCGGTTGTTTGCAGGCCGAGTTTGCGGGCAGAATAGGTGCTTAATAAATAAGATTGTAAAACGCCCTCACTGATAATATTCGTTGCGCGGGTGGCAACGCCTTCACTATCGTATAAGGCACTGCCTAAAGCACCGGGTAAGTGCGGTTGCTCGTAGATATTGATAAACTCAGGGAATATTTGCGTCTCTAAACTATCAAGTAAAAAAGAAGACTTGCGATATAAGCTACTGCCACTGATGGCATTAATAAATGCGCCGATAAGAGAGTTTGCAATCTCGGCCGAATAGATGACCGGGCATTTGCGGGTGCTTATTTTACGCGCTCCGAGGCGTTGTACGGTTCTTGCCGCCGCTTTTTGGCCAATTAACTCGGCTTTTTCTAGCTGGTGGTGGTCACGCGCAACGCTATACCAATAGTCCCGCTCCATCGCTCCATCGCGTTCGCCAAGCACTGAACAGCTCATGGAATGACGTGTTGACGCATAGCCGTGCAAAAAACCCAGGCTATTGCCAAAAACGCTTATGCCTGCGTAGCTGTCAACTGCCGCGCCTTCTGAATTGCTGATATCCGTATGATATTGGCGGGCACTGTCTTCACAGCGCATGGCCAAACTGATGGCCTCATCTGCGGAGAGCTGCCAAGGATGATGCAATGCTAAATCTTTGAATTCCGTTGCCAGTTGCTTGGCTTCAGGTAAGCCTGCGTAAGGGTCTTCGCTGGCATAGCGGGCAATACTACAGGCGGCTGTCACCGTTTCTTTGAGGGATTTTTCCGAGAGGTCGGTGGTACTGGCCGAGCCTTTTTGTTGTCCAAAATAAACGGTGATGCCGAGACCTTGAGAGCAGTGATGCTCGATGGTTTCTACGCTACCTAAGCGCACATTAACCGACAAACCTTGGTCGATATTTAAGCCGGCGGCAGCTTGGCTTGCACCTTGTTGTTTTGCTTCGTGTAATAAATCGTGAATAAGGGTTTCGAGACGCGTGATTTCTTCTTGGTTTTGCATGATTTTAGCGTGGGTGCTTGTAAGTTTGGTTAATAACGTCAAATCGTTAAACGTCCGTTCCGCCAACGGTGAGGGCATCAATTTTTAGGGTCGGTTGTCCAACTCCCACCGGCACACTTTGGCCTTCTTTGCCACACGTGCCTACACCACTATCTAAGGCTAAATCATTACCCACCATGCTGACTTCTGTCAGTACATCCGGGCCATTACCAATCAGTGTTGCACCTTTTACCGGCTGGGTGATTTTACCATTTTTAATTAAATAGGCTTCACTGGCCGAAAAGACAAATTTACCCGAGGTAATATCCACTTGACCGCCGCCGAAGTTTTTGGCATATAGGCCATTTTGCACGGATTGAATGATTTCTTCAGGCTCGCTACTCCCTGCCAACATATAAGTATTGGTCATTCTGGGCATGGGGGTGTGGGCATAGGATTCACGCCGGCCATTACCGGTCACCGCGCTCCCCATCAAACGGGCATTAAGTTTGTCTTGCATATAGCCTTTTAAAATGCCATTTTCAATTAAAGTCGTGCATTGGCTGGGCGTGCCTTCATCGTCAATGGATAAAGAGCCGCGCCGTCCTGGTAAAGTGCCATCATCCACCACTGTACAAAGAGACGAAGCCACGCGTTCGCCAATGCGCCCACTAAAGGCAGACGTGCCTTTACGGTTGAAGTCGCCTTCCAGGCCATGGCCGATGGCTTCATGTAATAAAATGCCGGGCCAACCTGCACCCAATACGACCGTCATATTACCTGCGGGGGCTGCGACAGCTTCTAGGTTGACCAGTGCTTGCCGAACCGCTTCACGCGCATAGCTCATAGCGCGGTCTTCATCTAGGAAATAACGGTAGTCATTCCGTGCGCCGCCCCCCATGCTACCTTGTTCGCGCTTATCTTTATCGGCCACAATTACACTGATATTTAAACGTACCAAAGGCCGCACATCGCCGGCGAGTGCATTATCTTGCGTGGCAATCAGGATATGTTCTTGTACGCCGACCAAGCTAATAATCACTTGTTCAATACGCGGGTCTAATTGCCGAGTTTGTATGTCAATTTTACGCAAAAAATCCACTTTATCTTGGTCGCTGAGTGAGTTGAGCGGATTGGCGGCGGCATAAAGTTGCGGATAAGTTTTGCTTGTTGGCAGTGCGACTTTTACATTTTGTCCCTGTCGTGCAATGGCTCTTACGTTTTTGGCGGCAGTTAATAGTTCATCGAGTTCTATTTTATCGCTGTATGCAAAGCCTGTTTTCTCACCTGATAAAGCGCGTACGCCGGCACCTTGTTCGATACTATGTTGGCCTTCTTTAATAATGCCATCTTCCAGTACCCATGATTCGTAATGGCTGGATTGAAAATAAATATCACCATCATCAACCGCGCCTGCGGTTAATTGTTCCATGACTCGGTAAATGTCATGCTCTTGTAGCCCCGTAGGGACTAAGATGGCTTGTTGTGCGAGTTGTAATAGCTTATCGGTCATTATGTTATCCGCAGTTTATTTGGCGGTGTTGTAATACGGGAAATGATTCACGGGTTTTTTGTAAGCGTGCCAAGTCGATTGTTGCTGTCACGATACCGGCATTGGTTTTTTGGCAGTCTAATACGGTACCCCAGGGGTCAATAATCATGCTATGGCCAAAAGTTTGCCGCCCATTGACATGAAAGCCGCCTTGATTAGGTGCAATGACATAGCATAGGTTTTCAATGGCACGCGCTCTTAAGAGTACTTCCCAATGGGCGGCACCTGTTTTTTGGGTAAACGCGGAGGGGAGTATGAGAATATCCATGCCTTGTGCTTGCATGATGCGAAATTGTTCAGGAAAGCGTAAGTCATAACAGATGGCAATCCCTAATTTACCTAAAGGGCTATCAATAACAAGTGGGGTATGGCCTTTGGCAATGGTGTCTGATTCACGGTAAACCTCATCAGACCCCGGTACTTGTACATCAAATAAATGGATTTTATCGTAGCGTGCAACACGCTCACCTAATTCATTATAAATAAGGCAAGCGGCCATCACTTTGTTTTCATCTTCAGCTGCAATCGGCATGGTGCCGGCAATAATCCACAGCGCATATTTTTTAGCGGTATTGGCGAGAAATTCTTGGATGGGGCCACTGCCATCGGTTTCTTTATGCTCAATTTTATCAAACTCACTTTGCCCCATTAAGGCAAAGTTTTCCGGTAACGCAACCAGTTTGGCACCCGCTTTTGCCGCTTCGCCAATTAAGCGTTCGGCTTCTGTTAAGTTAGAGCTGATATTGGGGCTAGAGGCCATTTGAATGGCAGCACATTTATTCATACGCTTATTTTTTTAAAATAAATTAGTAGTTGTTTTTATTGTTGTGGGGGGCGGTTGGCTTGATGAAATTGTCGTTCTACCTTGAAATCATCCCATGTCCCTTTAATATTATAGAGTAGGCTTAGCAAAAGGCCGCCGGCATGTTCATCGCCCGTAAATGTTTTGGTCACTGCATTCGCCGCATTACCTATTATTGTACCGGCAATAGGCACTTTAGGCAGTACTGTTGCCTGTAAATCCACTTGTTCCGTGCTGAGGTCGGTTGAGCCGGTAATAAATATTTGTGCCGGCATCGCATCAATATAAGTTTTATGACTGTTGACTAAGCCTTGCTTTAAGCTTAAATCTGCACTTATTTTGCTATAACTTAAGCCGGCTTCGGTAATATCCGAAAAATCAAAGCGTAAGCGTTTACCTAATTTACTCACATCTAAAGCCCCTAAAATACGCCCGATACCAGGGTCTACGCCTAAGATGCGGCCATTGTTAAGATAGGCATTAACGGAACCTGATAGTAATGATTTAGAAAACTGATAGGGGGCGGCAGGCCAGTGGAGTGCAAATTGCAATTTGGCTGTGCCATCAACAAGATTATTGGAAATGGCTAGGTTTTGTAAAAGATAACCAAAGTTTTGACTCAGCAACTGGCCTTCTAGTCTGGTTTCTGTTTGTGCGGTTTGCTGTTTCCATTGCCCGGAAAACTCTAATTGCTCGGTCGCGGATGTGATTTGGAATTGTTTGATAAAAAGCCCGTCGTGTGCGGCTTGTGTTTGGATATTGAGCGCGCCTAAATTCACATCGCGCCAATATAAGGCATTACTTTTGATGCTCATACGCGGGAAATCGTTTAATGCCAATGCTTGGCTGTTAGGCTTATCTTTAAAACTGAGTTGTTGCCATGTCGATACATCTAGTGTGTCAAAGGTTAAGCTTAATTGCGTGTTTTTGTTAAATTCAG
This sequence comes from Methylomonas sp., assembly GCA_026989715.1. Lineage (GTDB taxonomy): Bacteria > Pseudomonadota > Gammaproteobacteria > Methylococcales > Methylomonadaceae > Methyloprofundus. The sequence goes on along the minus strand of JALSIU010000306.1, from coordinate 359 downwards.
TGGGCAACATTAAGCTACCATTGGCGAGGGGGCTGGTGAATTGGCCCTGCCAATAGGAATGAAGGCGTTGCAAATCAATGGCGATACTGTTGGCGGGTGTTGTTAGGTTGATATAGCTCACGCTCAGAGACTCCGCACCGGATGCACCAATACTACTGCTAAGTGCTAGTGTTTGTTGTTCTGCTGCCGTTTTGGAAAAAGGCGGGAAATCAATGCCAATTCCAACTAAATCGGAGATTAACTGTATATGTGGGCTACTATCTGCACTCGCCGGAATATTCACTAAGACTTGATAAGGGCTACTGCCGCTCAGGTAGTCCCAAACGCTATGTGGGTACTGTTTTTGCAAAACTTGAATA
>JALSIU010000305.1 GCA_026989715.1 Methylomonas sp. | reverse complement strand
CTTATGTTTATTTAAAGCGGGAGAAAACCGTGTTGCGTCAACTGTCGGTAAGGTGATAACGATACGTTTTGGGTCTACTTTAATTAAATTCACTAACGTATCATACGTGTTGTCACTATTGGCCAGAACCCAGTTGGCATGGCGTAAAGCAAAACACATCGCTTGAAATTTTTTGCCTCGCCCCCAGCCTGTTAATTCTTCGCCATGAGCATAAATGAGTACATTACAGCCTGTGAATCGGCCAACTAACAAGGCAATAATGCCCTCGGGTAGAGCGCGCCCGGCTAAAATGGCTGTAATACGTTGACTGATGGTTAAGCGCAATGATTTTTGGAATAAATTAAGGTACATAAGCAGTGATTCAGGCCTAACCCAAGCGCATCGCTTAAGGGTGAGCCGATAGATACTATTGGGATGCTCATGATCAAACTCTTTGGCATTTGGCACATCGGCGGTAACAATATACACTTCTTTGCCGCCAAGCCTGCGACAATCATCATCGAAAGAAACAGCTGTTCCCCCTTTAGTGGGTAAGAACAACTCAGTAATCATTAATAAAGGTTGTGTCATTGTATTAGCAGTAATAATAGTGAGATTAAATGCGTAAAAATCAGCGAACTGTGCTATTGAGCCTTTTACACTTTTCTTCCTAAGGAAGCTAGCAAAGTATAACCCAAAACGAAATATTCGTATTTGGAAATCAAGTATTACATAGATACCGCAGATGTTAGGGCATCATCATATGGTGTTGACTGTGCATCGTTGCATGACGGTCATGGTCGTTGAGTTGCGCGTCAAACCATTGATGTATCGCGAGGATAAGTTCTGGTTTTTGGGTGCTGTAAGTTATTTCAGCACCATTTGGCAATGTTTGATAGTGAATGCTCATGTCTCCTGCTTGAGTTTGGCGTAATAATGCTAAGCCTGGCATATTTTTACCGTGTATTTTTTCAGGGTCAGAAAAATCAGCTTGTTTGAAATCAGCGGCAATTTTAGTAAGGTGCGTACGAATACGTTTTATTTGGGAGTGATTCCTTGGGTCTTTGGCGATAACTTGTTGTAAGCCGCCTGTTTTGGTTTTAGAAAAGATATGGAGCGTTTTGTCTAAGTCAAATGGCATGACATGTTTACCTAAACGTGCAACTTCATCAATTCTTGCGGCTGAAGCAGGCTCTAATGCAAAAACCGAATGAACTTGGCTAGAAAGAAGAGTGCTTAAAAATAAGGCGTAAAATTTCATGTTAATGCAGTTTTTCAAGTTTGTGTTTGTTAATGACCGCGCCTTGTGTCGTTACTTGTAAATAACCTAGGCGTTTAAATTCCGCAATGATTCGACTTGCCGTTTCTGTCGTAATCGCCAACAGTGCACCAATATCTTCGCGGCTAGGTAAAGGAAAATAAGTATTTTTATGATGGTTTGCTAAATAGAGCAATAAATTGGCAATACGTTTTTTAGAATGACCGACTGTTAGTTCAGATAACCAAATATCCGCATCATTTTGTATTCTTTGCC
>JALSIU010000304.1 GCA_026989715.1 Methylomonas sp. | reverse complement strand
CGCATTGGTAGGTGCTCCTTTAGGGTTATTACCCAGTTAAATGAAAAAAAGCCCCTTTTAGAGGGCCTAAATAAAAATATTGCCTAACTTTAGGCGTTATCATTATCGCAGTTTTTTGATAGATAAAAATTTTAATTAGCTGTTAGTTTTGTCATGGTATTTGGAGGCATAGATTATTTCCAGTTGAGTTATGTACAGTGCATGCATATAATACCTGTACAGTACCTAAAGGAGATGAGTGATGTCTATGTCATTAACGGCCTTGCGGCAACAGTTATTTAGTGTGGTAGATCAAGTGATTGCGACAGGGATTCCTGTAGAAATTAAGCGTAATGGACATATTATTAAAATTGTCTTAGATGATAAAAAAAGTAAATTGGCAAATTTAGTAGAGCATGATTGCATTGTCGGAGACCCTGAGGAATTGGTTGATTTGTCAGTGCAAGAATGGGATGCAAAGAATAATATATGATTTTTTTAGACACGCATGTGGTGATATGGTTATATGCTGGGCATGTAAAAAAGCTATCTACTGCCGTGATTGAGCAGATAGAAAATAACGAGTTGTGTATTTCGCAAGTCGTTAGGCTTGAGTTGCAATACCTTTTTGAAATAGGGCGACTAACCGTAACACCTGAGGTCATTATTAAAGACCTTAAGAAATCTATAGGTTTAAAAGTTTCAGCAATGCAAGTGGAACACGTGTTTGATCAAGCGATGGTATATGCTTGGACAAGGGATGTTTTTGATCGCCTCATAACCGCTGAGGCAGAAGCGGCAGGATTGGTGTTAATCACAAAAGATCAAAAAATTCGAGAAAATTATGTACAAGCTTTTTGGTAAAAATTTATCTAAATATTGATAGGAGGGGCTTTTAGCCACGATTTTTTGTATCTCAAGTCGCAGCTAAAAACCCCTCTATAGAAATGCTTACTCTGAATGGGTAATCACTTCCGCTTTGCGTGTTTCGCCTTTACCAATTGTGAGTAAATCCCAGACCAATAAGCCTAGCCCGGTTGCCGTTATCCAACCAAACAGCATGCGCCAATGCATGGCACTCATAAAGGATGGGTGGGTTTGTGCTGCAAAATAGCCGCCCCAGGTTGAGCCGCCGATCGCTCGTTCAATAAAGGATTGTTCGTAGCCTGCAATTAATAAGGCGATGGTCATACCGAGTACGCCGATATTTAATAATGCTAATGCCCATTTCCAACGCCAGGAATTAGGTGAGTCGGCTCCCATCCAAACATTGCCGCGCCAGTGTTGAATGGCAATATAAAAGAAGGCAATATTAATGGTTGCATAAGCGCCGAAAAAAGCTAAGTGGCCATGTGATGCTGACCATTGTGTACCATGCGTATATAAGTTGATTTGTGGCAAGGTGTGCATAAATCCCCAAACGCCCGCACCAAAAAAGTTACCAAACGCATGCGCAATCAACCAAGCCATTGCAGGGTGGTTCATGTTTTTAAAGCCGCGCTCGCCTGAATCATAAACAGCATGCACCACCATGGCGACT
>JALSIU010000303.1 GCA_026989715.1 Methylomonas sp. | reverse complement strand
CCGCCAATGCAGTTGATAATGGCATTAATGCCACCGACAATATTTTCGCCGATGGCCGTATGGGCTGGACAGCCGCTAATACTTGGGCGGCCAATTTAAGCTATGCCGGTTATAATGACTGGCGTTTGCCGACCATGACCGATACCGGCGCACCAGGGTGTGTTGCTTTTTCTAACTCAGGTACCGACTGTGGCTATAATGTCGATACCGCTTTTTCAGAAATGGCGCATATGTATCATAATAATTTAGGATTGAAGAGTGGAGAGGATGCCTCTGGTAATTTTCAGGCCGATTTTGGTGTTTTTGGTAATGGCACTTATAATGGTACAGATACCAGTAGTTATGGAGAAAACGATGTTGGCCTAGTACAGAACCTACAAGCCTATACGTACTGGTCTGGTGTCCCGTACGCGCCTGATCCCACTTTGGGCGCTTGGTTGTTCCTCAGTAGCGATGGCGTCCAGTTCATCAGCAATCAGAACGATGAGTTGTATGCATGGGCAGTTCGCGCCGGAGATGTTACCGCGAACAATACTGTGCCGGCACCTGCGCCCTTATGGTTAATCGGCAGTGGTTTAATGGCATTAATAGGCTGGAGGCGCAAGCGGTAACATTCGGTTATTGGGTGCTTGGGGTTATTTGGTTTTTTCGGGGGGTGCAGGGGAGGGCGATAGCCCCCACCGAATTTTTTTGAGGTATTAGTATTGGCTCGCTACGAACATTTACCGATTTATCGTGATGCCTTAGGCTTGGCGGTACATTTGGAAACCGTGGTCGCTGGCTTTAGTCGGTATCATAAATACACGCGCTGGGGACAGAAATGCGCAATAGCAGTCGCGGCATTGTTGCGCAAGTGATCCGCACCAATAATGAGCGAGCCAAAGAGCCGTCCTTACGCGAATTGCGCGATCAATTAGAGCGCAATTATTGGTATTGATCCGTATCGCCAAAGAAGTCCAAGCCTTTAAAAGTTTCGCCGCCTACCAAGTGGTGGTAGAGAAGACGGCAAAGATTAGTGGACAGAACGAAGGTTGGTTGAAAAGTGTGGCGGCCAAGCCGCGCGCCAAACGCACACGGGTCTGAATTGCGACAAATCAATGCTGTTAAAAACCCTGACACCGCTCAAACAGACAGACATACTGTGGTTAACCGAGGTGTTGGTACAGCACGATTGCACCGAAGATTATCTTTATAAAGGCCGTCCCAGCCTGCTAGAGTAAGTTTCCCTGCATAAAAGTCTACGCCATATCCCTAAAGGCAAAGGTCTTCCTCCCGGTAATTTAAACAGTCAGTTTGTCAAACATCAATTAAAGTGTCAGCTTTTTTTACATTATTGTGATGACTTTGTTTTGCTCTCTGCAAGTCGTGAACAATTGCTTATGTTCTGTTTTTTCAGGTGGGAAAGTTTTATGAGCTTTATCATCACCAAGATGATAAAACTGCATTGAGTTTTGGGCTTGCGGCGTATGCGCACAAATCGGTGTGGGGTGCGATTTGGCTTTCCGGTGCTGCGTGAATCTTTTTATTGTCAATTAGTGTTGCGCCAAGGTTTACAGGTTTTGTTTGTTCGAGAAACGGGTGTTGTGCTTGAGCGGCTACGGCAGAGGTTGCCTAGTCTTTGTGTGCATACGTGGTTGGCGTGATGCAGATAATATTTTCTGGCAAGGTAAGGTGCGATCAGTTGTTATTATCTGTTGGTTGCTTGTCTGTGGGGGAGAGTTAAAGTGACTCCTGCTTACGAAGTAGGGGGTAGTCACTGATTTTTCGCTGTTGTACGGTGCTTTTATCAAAGTCAGCCCATAGTTCGGCATAGCTGATTTGTTTGATGGGGTGGTGGTGTTCAGGGGCAATTTCTGCTAATGGCTCTAATACAAAGGCGTAATTTAGAATATCATTATGCGGAATTTTAATGCTTTCGGTATGAATGATGTCTTGATCATAGAGCAATAGGTCAATATCCAAGGTACGTGCTGAGAATTTTTCTTTGTTGGGTATTCTGCCGTGCTCGGTTTCAATTGCTTTTAATGTTTGGTTAATATGCTGGGCATCATGATCGCTGTGAAACGCACTGACTAAATTGTAAAAAGCGGTGCCGGTAAAGCCGACGGCAACAGATTCATAGAGACTGGAGTGAGTTAGTGTGCCGAAAGTTGCATCAAGTATGCCGAGAGCTGATCTGATGTTGTGCTCTCGGTTAATATTGCTGCCGATGCTGACATAGCATAGGGGCATGTCTATTTTTCTCCACGCTCAATAATAATGCCTACATCACTGGCACCGCTGATAGCACCTTTTTTATTTAGGATAAGTTTGACCCATGGAACATTGAATTCTTTGCGAATCATACTGTTAATTTCTTCGGCAAGTCGCTCTACTAGAAAAAATTCGCTTTGCTCAACGAAGCTAATCACACGCTGCGAGACAGCTTTGTAGTCAAGCGTGTCTTCAATGTCATCTGTCGCTGCGGCTTTTTGGATGTCATGTGCCATTTCTATATCTAAGATAACAGTTTGTTTGGTTTCGCGCTCCCAATCGTAAATGCCGATAATGGTTTCAATTTGTAAGCCGCCTAAAAAAATTATATCCATTTAAGAGTCCAGTTATTATTATAATAGTTGCAAATAGGGGTAAGTATCAGGGAAATATCCCTCGCATACAAGTAGTGTACTTAAAATATTTATAAAAAATAGGATATAAAAATGATTGCATGGTTGTTAATTCCTTTGGGTTATTTGCTGGGTTCTATTTCCAGTGCCATTATTGTTTGCCGGATGATGGGCTTACCTGACCCGCGTGAGCAAGGCTCAGGAAATCCAGGTGCTACCAATGTTATGCGTATTGGTGGCAAAAAAGCGGCGGCTATTACCTTATTGGGTGATATGCTCAAGGGTTTGCTACCGGTATTGCTTGCGCAAGCATTAAATGTTGAGCCATTGGTCTTATCCGGTGTTGTATTGGCCGCTTTTTTGGGGCATTTGTATCCTGTCTTTTTTGGTTTTGCTGGCGGAAAAGGGGTGGCAACTTCCTTAGGTGTTTTGCTGGGTGCTAATTGGATGGTGGGAATTGGGGTGTTGCTGACATGGTATGGGGTTTATAAGCTTTTTAAAATCTCGTCCTTATCTGCGTTAGTTGCTTCATTGTTTGCACCTATTTATGTGTATTTCATTATGGGGATGCAGCCGTTGGTTTATGTTGCTTTGTTGATGTCAATGGTTTTGATTTGGCGACATAAGAGCAATATTCAGCGTTTATTGGCTGGGGAAGAGAGTTGATTGACTTTTGGAGTTTGGTATAGTTCATCAATAGGCCAGCGAGGTTTTGCGTTGATGCTTAAAGTCTCTGATTGCTGAGTCAGTAAGTGTTGACAGCCTGCATAGGCAATCATTGCGCCATTATCAGTACAAAATTCAGGTCTAGGAAAGAAAATTTCTGCCCCTTCTTTATTGGCCATTTTGGTTAATGTTTGTCTTATTTGAGTATTGGCACTGACACCGCCGGCAACTATGAGCCGCTTTAAGCCCGTTTGTTTGAGTGCGCGTTTGCATTTTATGGCTAAGGTTTCGGCGGTTGCTTGTTGGAAGGCTCGTGCAATATCGGCTTTATCTTGAGGTGTTTTTTGGCTCGCGCTTAAAGTGTTCATCGCAAATGTTTTGAGTCCGCTAAAGCTAAAATCTAATCCGGGGCGGTCAGTCATGGGGCGTGGAAATGTAAAGCGGCCAGCTTGTCCTTGCTCGGCTAGTTTGGAAAGTAGTGGGCCACCTGGGTAGGCTAGGCCAAGCATTTTCGCCACTTTATCAAACGCTTCCCCTGCGGCATCATCAAGTGATTCACCGAGTAGTTGGTATTGACCTATATCGGTGACTTCAACTAATAGGGTGTGCCCTCCAGACACTAGCAAGGCGACGAAAGGAAAATCGGGAGGAGATTCTTCCAGCATAGGCGCTAATAAATGGCCTTCCATATGATGTATGCCAATGGCGGGAATGCCCCATGTCCAAGCTAGACTTTTGGCAGTTGCTGCGCCCACTAATAGTGCGCCGATTAAACCAGGGCCTGCCGTATAGGCAATGCCTTGAATGTCACTTTTATTTAAGTGACTTTTATGTAGGCATTCATCAATGAGTGGAATAAGTTTGCGAATATGGTCGCGAGAGGCAAGTTCGGGGACAATGCCGCCGTATTTATTGTGCATGGCAATTTGGCTATATAAGCCATGTTGAATAAGACCCTGCTTGCTATGATAGATGGCAACGCCGGTTTCATCGCATGATGTTTCAATACCTAAAATATACATTCGTTTTTGATTTTAAAAATAATACTGCTATAATTAAGGGTTTCGCTGGCCTGCATATGGCTTTGGCCAGCTCTAAAATAGAATTTAAACTCAATAAAATTCAAAAAACTGAATTTTAGCAAATTGGAAAAATTTATGCCTTCAATTAAAGTGAAAGAAAACGAACCATTTGATATTGCTCTCCGTCGTTTTAAACGTTCGTGTGAAAAAGCAGGTGTTTTATCTGAAGTCCGTCGCCGCGAATTTTATGAAAAACCCACTGCAGAACGCAAACGTAAAGCAGCTGCAGCGGTAAAACGTCACCTTAAAAAATTATCACGCGAGCGTTATGCCTTGAAAAATTTACGTCGTGGCCGTCCACAGTTATAAAGATGACGACTTTGCAAGATCGTCTTAAAGACGAAATGAAGCAGGCAATGAGAAATAAGGATAAGCCACGTCTAGGGGTTATCCGTTTGATTATGTCTGCGATTAAGCAAATACAAGTAGATGAGCGTATTGTTTTGGATGATAATCAAGTTATCGTCGTGATGGATAAGATGCTAAAGCAACGTCGAGAATCCATTAAGCAATATCGCGCTGCTGGGCGTGATGACTTGGCTGATGTGGAAGAAGCTGAAGTTGTTGTTATTCAAGAATTTCTGCCACAAGCCTTAACGGAAGCTGAAATTGCCGAAATGGTACAGGCGGCAATTGCTGAAAGCTCGGCAAGTTCAATTAAAGATATGGGCAAAGTGATGGGGCTTTTAAAGCCTGCAATGCAAGGCCGGGCAGACATGGCTGTTGTGGGTGCAAAAATAAAGGCAATGCTAGCCTAGCTTTTTGGGCTGGATGATGGCAGGCAAAATTCCTCGATCTTTTATCGATGATTTACTGGTTAGAGTTGATATTGTTGATCTGATCGACTCTTTTGTACCGCTGAAAAAATCCGGCGGAAGTTATGTGGCGCGTTGTCCATTTCATGAGGAAAAAACCCCCAGTTTTGCCGTAACACGCAGTAAGCAGTTATATCACTGTTTTGGTTGTGGTGTCGGCGGAAATGCCATTAGTTTTTTAATGGACTATAGTCATCTGAATTTTGTCGAAGCTGTTGAAGATTTGGCGGATTTTGCTGGTCTGGAGGTACCTAGAGAAGCTGGGAGTATTCAGCCTAAAAAGCATAATGCTGTTGAAATTTTTCAGGTACTCGAGCAGGCGGCCGGTTTTTATGTGGCTCAGCTAAGAGACAATGAAGCGGCTAAACCTGCAGTGGAATATCTGAAATCGCGGGGGCTAAGTGGTGAAATCGCTCGTGAATTTCAGCTTGGTTTTGCGCCAAATGACTGGGGTTTGGTTAAGCAATTTTCTAAACAGCAACTTATTGATGCCGGCTTTCCTGTTTCGCAGAATGGTAATGTCTATGATAGGTTTCGAGGGCGGGTTGTTTTTCCTATTCGAGATCGGCGAGGGCGGGTCTTAGGCTTTGGTGGGCGGGTGCTGGATGATTCTTTGCCAAAATATTTGAATTCGCCCGAGACGGATATATTTCACAAGAATCGTGAAGTGTATGGCTTGTATGAGTTGTTGACTAAAAATGCTAAGCCGGAGCGAATCGTTGTTGTTGAAGGTTATATGGATGTTATTGCATTGGCGCAGTTTGGCTTGGGTTATGCGGTAGCGACGTTGGGTACAGCGACCTCTAAAGATCATTTGGAGCTATTGTTTCGTTTTAGTTCTGAGATAGTGCTTTGTTTTGATGGTGATAAGGCAGGAAAAGCGGCTTCGTGGCGAGCTGTGGAAGCTGCACTTCCTTGTTTACGTGATGGTCGGCAAGTGAAAATTATGGAGTTGCCGGATGGTGTTGACCCTGATGATTTAGTTAGGGCGCAAGGTCTCGAAGGCTTTGAGCAGTGTGTGTTGGCGGCACAAACTTTGTCAGATTATTTTTTTCAGCGTTTGACTCAGAACTTGAACTTAAGTGATATGGAAGGACGCGCAAGTTTAGTGGAAAAAGCGCGGGGATATTTGCAAAAAATACCGGGTGGTATTTTTCAGGAATTGATGCTGGCAAAGCTTAAGGAGCTGGCAAAAGTGGATAAGTTGGATTTTTTGGAAAACCCAACTACACTTGAATCACTGAGGTATAAGCAGAAGCGGGAAGACGTTAAGCTTTCACCGGCGCGGGTTGCCGTTTCATTGTTGTTGCAAAATCCAGGTTTGATTGGCGTATTAGAGCGGCGAGAATTAAATTGGTCAGAATTGACAATGCCTGGGATGGACTTATTAAAGAAAATAGTTGAAATAATTACCAAGCATCCCAATATCAGTTTGCCTAGATTGGTAGAGCACTTTAGAGGCCAGAAGGAAGAAAGATATATAGGGGTCATGATGAATCATGATTTTTTTATCTCAGGGGATGAGCTGAAAGAGGAGTTCTTAGGTGCTATAGATAGGCTGATTAGTCAGGGCAAGGAGATTCGTCTTGATGGGTTGATTGCAAAGGAGAGGGCGAGCGGCTTGACTGAAAGTGAGCAAAAGGAGTTGTTACGTATGTTGGCAGGCCGTAAGTAAAACAAATTTTCTATATCTGATGTCGTGATGTAGTGTTTTAAGAGTGAAAAATGAATCAAGAACAGCAACAGTCTCAACTTAAACAGTTAATTGCAAAAGGTAAAGCGCAAGGGTATTTAACTTACGCAGAGGTTAATGATCACTTGCCTAGTGATATTGTAGACCCTGAGCAAATTGAAGATATTATCAGCATGATTAATGACCTAGGTATTAAGGTTCATGAAACGGTGCCTGATGATAATGAAGATTTGTCCAATAACGAAGTGACAGCTGATGATGATGATGCCGAAGAGGTTGCGGCACTTGCATCGCTTGATAGTGAGTTTGGGCGGACAACGGATCCTGTCAGAATGTATATGCGTGAAATGGGCTCGGTAGGTCTGTTGACGCGCGCTGAAGAATTGAAAATTGCACGCAGGATAGAAGAAGGGCAGTGTCAAGTGGTGCGAGCCATTGCGCGTTCGAAGGTTGTTGCAGAAACTTTGTTTGCTGATTTTGCTACAGTAGGCGAAGAAAATGGCCTGCGCTTAAGTGATATCATGACGGATTTTATTGACTTGAATGAACCGGAATATGATGATTCAAAAGTTGCCGTTGTGGCAGGGGCGGATGCTGATGATGACGATGCTGAGGTTGTTGAGCCGGCAGGGATAACGATTGAAGAGGCTAAGGAGAAAGTTGCGGGAATAAGAAAAGCATATCAATTAGCTGAAGAAGTTATAAAAAAGAAAGGTTATCGTGACGAGAAAGCAGGGCAGGCAATGGATGAGCTTGCAGACCGGTTTTTAGAAATTAAGTGGGCACCGCAGTATTTTAAAAAGCAAGTGTCGATGGTCAATGATGTGACAGCACATATTCGTAAGCAAGAACGCGCGCTAATGGATATTTGTGTTAAGCAAGCTAAAATAAATCGTAAAGAATTTATTGATAATTTTGTCGGTAATGAAAGTAATCCGAAGTGGATTACCGGGTATATGCGTAAAGATAATGCGATAGCACCTATATTGAAGGCAAAAGAAAAGCAGATAAAAAAAATATATGCTCTATTAGCTCAGATAGAAGATGAAAATGCTTTGTCAATTACTGAGATTAAAGATATCAGTCGCCGCGTGTCAATTGGTGAGGCAAAGGCGCGACGTGCTAAAAAAGATATGATTGAGGCCAACTTAAGGTTGGTTATTTCAATTGCTAAAAAATATACTAATCGTGGATTGCAGTTTTTAGATTTAATTCAAGAAGGTAATATTGGTTTAATGAAAGCGGTTGATAAATTCGAGTATCGCCGTGGTTATAAATTCTCAACTTATGCAACATGGTGGATTCGGCAAGCGATTACACGCTCGATTGCTGACCAGGCTAGAACAATTCGTATTCCTGTGCATATGATTGAGACCATTAATAAATTGAATCGTATTTCTAGGCAAATTATGCAGGAAAAAGGGCGAGAGGCAACCCCTGAGGAACTGTCAGAATTGATGGAAATGCCGGAAGATAAAGTGCGTAAAGTATTAAAAATAGCTAAAGAGCCTATTTCGATGGAAACGCCCATTGGTGATGATGAAGATTCGCATTTGGGGGATTTTATTGAGGATTCTAAGATGCTTTCTCCTGTTGAATCTGCTACAATTGAAGGTTTAAAGGAGTCGACTCAAAATGTATTGGCTGGATTAACAGCGAGAGAGTCAAAAGTATTACGTATGCGTTTTGGTATCAATATGAATACCGATCATACTTTAGAAGAAGTGGGTAAGCAGTTTGATGTGACCCGTGAACGCATTAGGCAAATTGAAGCAAAGGCTTTACGCAAGTTACGCCACCCTTCGCGTTCGGATCAGCTACGGTGCTTTTTAGATGCTGAATAACGGCATATTAATACATTAAGCTTATAGTTTTAGGGCCCTTAGCTCAGTTGGTTAGAGCATCCGACTCATAATCGGCAGGTCCCCAGTTCGAGTCTGGGAGGGCCCACCATACATAAAAAGGCTGCTTTTATGCAGCCTTTTTTTATACCTGAATTAATGCAATAAATGTGATGCAGTTCAGGTTTATATCTATCCCTTGTTAAAGAAGGACCATATTTATGAGCAATAACTATATTTTTACATCCGAATCCGTTTCGGAAGGCCACCCTGATAAGGTTGCTGACCAGATTTCTGATGCCATTTTAGATTCACTACTTGCGCAAGACCCAAAGTCGCGTGTGGCTTGTGAGACTTTGGTTAAAACCGGCATGGTCATTATTGCCGGTGAAATCACGACTGATGCGTGGGTTGATACCGAAGCGGTTGTTCGCGAAGTGGTTGAGAATATTGGCTATAACAGCTCTGATATTGGCTTTGATGCAGCGAGTTGTGCTGTGCTTAATGCCATTGGTAAGCAATCGGCCGATATTTCGATGGGGGTTGATGATAGTGAAGATCATGAACAAGGTGCGGGCGATCAAGGCTTAATGTTTGGGTATGCAAGTAATGAAACCGATGTTTTGATGCCTGCCCCTATTACTTATTCACACCTTTTGATGAAGCGTCAGGCAGAGGTACGTAAAAATGGCACTTTGCCGTGGTTACGCCCTGATGCAAAAAGCCAAATTACTTTCCGTTATGAAAATAACAAGCCGGTTGCTATTGATGCTGTGGTGTTATCAACACAGCATTCTCCTGAAATGGGGGGGAAGCGTTTAGAAGAAGCGGTGATGGATGAAATTATTTTACCGATTTTACCCGAGGAATGGTTGCATGCTGATACGCAATATTTTATTAACCCGACCGGGCAGTTTATTATTGGGGGACCCGTTGGTGACTGCGGTCTGACTGGGCGTAAAATTATTGTAGATACCTATGGCGGTATGGCAAGGCATGGCGGTGGTGCTTTTTCGGGTAAAGACCCGTCCAAAGTCGATCGTTCTGCAGCCTATATGTGTCGCTATGTCGCAAAGAATATTGTGGCAGCTGAGTTGGCAGAGCGTTGTGAAATTCAGGTTTCTTATGCGATCGGAGTGGCCGAGCCTACTTCAATTAGTATTGAAACGTTTGGTACAGGTAAAATGAGTGAAGCGCGTTTAGTACAGATTGTACGAGATGTGTTTGATCTTAGACCCAAAGGCTTGATTGCTATGCTGGATTTATTAAAGCCGATTTACCGGCCAACGGCGGCTTATGGACACTTTGGGCGTACTGAAGCGTCGTTTAGCTGGGAAAAAACCGATAAAGTGGATGCACTGAAAAGTGCGGCAGGTCTTTAATTAAAGATAATCAGGATAAATAACGATGAGTGAACAAGATTACAAAGTAGCAGATATGTCATTGGCCGAGTGGGGGCGCAAAGAAACCAATATTGCTGAAACTGAAATGCCGGGCTTAATGGCGTTGCGTGAAGAATATGGTGCGACACAACCTTTAAAGGGAGCGCGCATTGCAGGTTGTCTGCATATGACCATTCAAACGGCGGTATTGATTGAAACCTTAACCGCATTAGGGGCTGAAGTACGTTGGTCTTCATGTAATATATTTTCTACTCAAGACCATGCGGCAGCGGCAATGGCCGCGGCCGGTATTCCTGTTTTTGCTTGGAAAGGTGAAACGGAAGAAGAAGCTGAATGGTGTATTGAACAAACCATTATTGGCCCTAATGGTTGGCGGCCTAATATGATTTTGGATGATGGCGGTGATTTGACCGTGATGATGCATGATAAGTTTCCTGAATTAATGGCAGATGTTAAAGGCTTATCAGAAGAAACGACAACAGGTGTCTTGCGCTTGTATGAAATGGTCACTAAAGGGACTTTAAAAGTACCTGCATTCAATGTGAATGATTCAGTAACTAAATCAAAATTTGATAATTTATACGGCTGTCGTGAATCATTAGTTGACGGTATTAAACGCGCTACCGATGTCATGATAGCGGGAAAAA
>JALSIU010000302.1 GCA_026989715.1 Methylomonas sp. | reverse complement strand
ATTCACGAATATCTGCCAGCTTGCGTTTACCACCTTCAACAATGCGGTATCGGCCTTCAAACCCAAGTGCCAAACAAAGATACATTAATTGTAATATCTGTTTATTTTGTGCAGGATTTTGTGCCAATGTTTTCAATAATTGAAAAAAACGCTCTCCGCCGGAGACTTCTTTATGAAACAGACTTAACAAACTTTGTTGTGTCCAGTTGCTATCATGACCCCACGGTGTATTCAGTACCGCTTCATCTAATACCGTACATAAAATATAACGTGCATTGGAAATCGTCTGCGGGTCTATACCTTCTGCTTGTGCCGCCAATTGAAACTGCTGAATTTCATGTGTGATTTTCTTTTTTAATACCTCAGGGTCTGACTGACTGCGTGATAAGTTAATTTGCGTTAATAATGCCAACAGTCCAGAGGCCGCCTTTTCTAAGGCATTAAGCCGCCCAAGTCGTGGTAAAGCACGTGTTTCTTGAGCTGCGGCAACGGGCGCATTATGCGTAACAGGTCGCTGAATATCGGAACGCTTCCCGCCGGGAACAGGGCGGATAATGGTACGATCATCAGATTGTGGTGCAAAAAAAGGATCATCAGCCGTCATTTATTTATCCTCTAATAGCCCAAAACTCTAACTCCAACCCTGGGTACTCACCTGAAAAATGCATCGCAATCGTGCCACTTTTCTGTAAATCTTTCCATAAGGCATGACTTCTATCTAACTCAAAATAAATCATGCCTTGATGAAAGGGGATTTGCCTAGGTGCTTGCGGCATAGCCAATAATTTAATACCCTGCACTTGTGCCATCACCAAATCACGTAATTTTTCAACCGTTGCAATAGTTGTTTTGCGTGGGATATGTTCACGTAATTTATCGGCGGCAATATCAGCCCCCACAGCCAAAATAAAGTCTGCCGATTGCAATAATTCTCGGTCTGGAATTGTTGCAGTACGGATTTGTCGCGGATGCTCTTCTAAAGGAATAGGAATGGCTCTCGCCTCTGCGACCCAACTCAATGCCGAACGAATGGCCGCAACAACAGGCTCAAAACAAAGCTGTAATTGCTCATGCCGGTAGGCGGGAAAATCAGCAGGCCGATGGCTCGTTTCCGTTATGGTTGCCATCTCACCTGCCATTTGCACCATAGTGCTGTATAAACGCTCAGGATGCAGTTGCTTTAATCCAATAAAATGACTAAAAAGAGCTTGATAGCGGTTAATGATTTGTAATAATAAAAAATCAGTAACCTCAGCAACCCCACCCGCTCCCGGCGTTCCCAGTCGTTTTGCTAAGGCATCACCGCGATGGTGAATAATGCCAGCCACTTCTTTTATGTAAGCTGTTAAAGGTGTCGCAGCATGACAATGCAAAACACTCGGAATAAATTGCGTATCTAAAACAACTTGCTTATCTGTTTTTAATTCCGCAACTTTTGCAATCGCCAAGGTCACAAAAGCATCCTGATTTTTACTTGCTAAATGCAACCGTGTCCATAAAGCTCCACTTTGTATAACCGTCTTATT
>JALSIU010000301.1 GCA_026989715.1 Methylomonas sp. | reverse complement strand
TAGATGAAATGGGCGAATTACCATTGCCCCGAAAGGGACGAGAGCGAGTCATTTCTAACCCACTGAAATTGCTGGGTGTCCCGTCTTAAGTTGGTAGCCGATAAATAGTAAAGTAATATGCTATCTTTAAAGCCACCCCTTTTATTGTTAATCGCTTATGTACGCATACAAAGGAGCATAAACCCTTGCAGACTTTTACACTGCCTAAAACATGGCATCGTTCTGAAGTTATTATTTCTTCACTGCTCATTAATATTCTGGCCTTAGCGTTGCCCATTGTCATTTTACAAGTATACGACCGCATTATTCCCAACCAAGCGACCGATACCTTTTTAGTACTGATTATCGGTATGTTAGTTGTCATCATTTTTGATGCAATACTTAAAATCTGGCGTTCTATTATTTTAAGCTGGGAAAGTGCCGGCTTTGATCACGAAGTCAGCCTGGATGCCATGCATCAGATTCTACACACTCGTACTTTAGATTTTGAAACCAAGCCGGCAGGCTACTATATCGATAAAATCGCGGCCTTAGAAAAAATCCAAGAATTCTATTCTGGGCAGTCCATTCTCTTATTAATGGATTTTCCCTTTGCGCTAATTTATTTGGTCTTAATCGGTTTGATTGCAGGTCCATTAATTGCCATTCCACTTATATTATTAGGTTTATTCCTTTTAGTCTCTATGGTAACCGGTCGCAAATTACATCAAACACTTGTAACCCGTTCAACCATGGAAGATAGACGGCAGAATTTTATTATTGAAATCTTACAAGGCATTCATACTGTCAAGTCAATGGCAATGGAAGCCTTTATGCTACGGCGTTATGAAAAACTACAATTACAATCTGCCGAAAGTGTTTATGAATTAAGCCGCTTAAATAGCATTATACAAGGTATAGGCGCGACCTTTTCCCAGCTCTCCGTAGTTTCTTTTGTAGGGGTCGGTAGTATTTATGTTGTTGCAGGTGACCTCACTATCGGGGGATTAGCTGCCGGTACTATGTTAACGAGCAGAGTATTGCAACCCGGCTTGAAAGCTATGAATATTTGGATTCAATTTCAGTCGGTACGGCTTGCCATTAGTAAAGTCAACGCGCTTTTTTCTCTACAAAAAGAGGCTAGTGGTGACCACAAAACCACCGGTAAGTTTGCTGGGCTTATTGAGTTGGAACAAGTTTGCTTCAAATACCCCAATCAAGAAAAAAATCTTATCAATCATTTATCACTAACCATCAAACCAGGGGAGTCCATCGGTATTTCAGGTAATAATGGGGTTGGTAAAAGCTCATTAATCAATTTACTCTCCGGTTTTTTAGAACCTGATAGCGGCACCATTAAACTAGATGGCTATGCACTACATGATTACAATGCCGAATTTTTACGCTCGCAAATAGGCATCGTGCCACAACATGGCGTATTGGTTGAGGGAACTATTCTTGAAAATATGACCCTATATCGTGAAGATGAAGCAACTGAAGATGCAATTGCATTATCTAAATTACTCGGCCTAGAAGAAATTATCTCTCGCTTACCCAATGGCTTAGATACATTTATCGGAGGTGCCGCGGTTGATAGCATGCCTGAAGGTGTCAAACAAAAAATCATTATGGTGCGCTCACTAGTGGGACACCCGCAAATTATTCTGTTTGATGATGCGAATGCCAACTTCGATGTCAAAAATGACAAACGGCTTGTTAGCGTTATCAAACAAATGCAGCAACAAAACCGTACCCTTATCATTGTTTCACACCGACCATCATTTCTACGCCTGTGTGACAAACAATATACTTTACAAGACGGAAAACTTATAAAAAATCAATAACTTAAAATATAAAAATAACGCTATGGTGAAACATTAATAAAACTCACCGCCCTAAAGTATTCAATCTAAAATCACTATGACTGATTCAGTAGCTCCCAAAATACAGCAACCTACCGCTAATAAACAATATAATGATGTTGCAGAAACATTGGCCGAAGCCCTACGCAATAATAAGGTAGATGAATTCTCATCCAGCTCACCTTATGCAGCGTGTCTATTTCCCATTTTAAAAGCACTAGGTTGGCATAATGTCGATCGAGAACTAATTGAAGCACTACCGCATTTTGCCGAAGATTTAGACCTGGTAGATCTACGCAATATTTTAGTCAATATTGGCTACGAAAGCACGCCTTTAACAACTTTTGCACACACACTCAAAGCCGAATTATATCCTAGTGTCTTTGTGTCTGATTCAGGTGATGTTTTTGTGTTATTGGATAAGACTGAAGAAACGACAGGCAAAATAAGTCATATACGTTATTATGATGCACAACAAGAACAAGTCATCACCTGTGCCAGCACAGCTTGCGATATGCATGGCACCGCTTACCTATTTACTGATACCCATGCCTCACATGGGCAAGCAAATGCAAACAACACCAAAACCAACTGGTTTGGGGATTTAACCGAGCGTTTCCGCAAATTAATTATGCATCTGTTTGCCATGACCTTCGTTATTAATATTGTCGCCTTAATTGTACCTCTCTTTATTATGATTATTTATGATAAGGTTATTGGCACACGCTCATTAGAAAGTTTACCGCTTCTACTTTCCGGCATTGCCATTCTCATTATGGCTGACTTAGTCATGCGTTTTTTGCGTGCCAAACTTTTAGGTGCCGTTGCAGGACGTATGGACTATTTAATCGGAGTCGAAACCTTTAAACAATTATTATATCTCCCGCCAATCAATACTGAACGCTCTACCGTTTCCGCACAACTCTCACAACTCAAACAATTTGATTCTGTGCGAGATTTTTTTACAGGTTCTAATGCATCCATTGTGTTAGAGCTCCCGTTCGTATTACTCTTTTTAATTGCCATCGCTCTATTAGCAGGATCCATTGCATTTATTCCTTTACTAATGGTGGCGGCCTATATTGTGATGGCTTTCTTACTGATTCCGCACCTAAATCGTAAAATAAACCGTTCAGGCAAAGCGAGAAACAACAAACAAAGAATGCTGATTCAAACCTTTGCAGGGCGCAAAGAAATCAAAGCCATCGGCGGTGAAAGTGTCTGGCAAGACCGTTTTCGTGAAGTATCAGGTGAATCAATTATGTCGAACTATGATACATTTATGATGAATGCCATCATGAGCAGTATTGCACAAGTGATGATGACGACCACTGCACTGGCCGTACTTGCATTTGGTGCACTAGCCGTCATTCAGGGTACGCTATCAATTGGCGCACTCATTGCGACTATGGCCTTAGTCTGGCGTGTCCTATCACCACTGCAAGGCGCTTTTTTATCTATTTCCAGGTTTCAACAAACGTTTAAGTCAATGCAACAGATTAATCAACTCATGCGCATTCCAGTTGAAAAATCCAATTCTAGCAACTCCCTTAATGTAAAAGATATTCGTGGCAATATTCGCTTAGATCGCGTCAGTTTCCGTTACGCAGCCAAACAAGACCCTGCACTGCTAGGTGTATCATTCGAAATCAAACCGGGTGAATTAGTGGCTATTGCAGGTTATACCGGTTCAGGTAAATCCACACTCCTTAAAATCATTGCAGGTATGTACCAACCACAAGGCGGTACACTATTTCTTGATGATATTGACATGCGCCAGCTCAATGTCATGGATCTACGCCGTGCCATCGCTTACGTTCCTCAGGATACTAAAATGTTTCACGGAACCATTGCACAAAATATGCGGCTTGCCAATGGGTTGGCAACAGATGCAGATTTAGAAGCCGCCGCAAAAAAAGCCGGCATCTTAACCGATATATTGGCTCTACCGGAGGGATTCAATACACGCTTGACCGATAATGCAGCCAATCAATATCCACCGGGATTTTTACGCTCTCTTTCGATTGCGCGTGCATTTGTCAGCCCTACAGATATTGTTCTATTTGACGAGCCTGGCGCTTCCCTAGATTTTGCAAGCGATACGCTCTTTATGCAACAACTCGCCACCTTAAAAGGCCAGTGTACTATGGTGATGGTCAGTCACCGCCCTAGCCATATACGCTTAGCAGATAAAGTCATTTTAATGCAACAAGGCTCCGTACAATTTGCAGGCGACCCCGAACAAGCCATCTCTATTTTAATGGAAACAGCAATATGACAGACCAACACGCTCCCTCTCTCAGTAAAAATCAGGCCATCGCGAAACTACCTAGAGCACGCGCACGCTTTCTTGCCCAAGCCATTCAATTAGAAGAGCAAGGCGTTGCACGCATCATTAGCCTCGCTATTTATTTCAGTTTATTTTTATTGATTGCCATTATTTTCTGGGCATCACAGACTTATGTGAATGAAGTCACGGTCGCGAGCGGCGAAGTCATTCCAAGTGGCTATATCCATGATATTCAACACCTTGAAGGAGGGATAGTCAGTGAAATTGCCGTTCGTAATGGTGACTTGGTACAACCTGGGCAATTATTAATTCGGTTTGCCGAACCCGTCTCACAAGCCGACTTTGAGCAATTGAAAATCCGTAAAGCAACTTTAATGCTAAACTTGGAACGCGTTCTTGCCATTGATGAGCAACGTAAACCTGATTTCGGTGCGACCGGCAAACGCTACCCCGACTTATCCGCAAAAGCCACCGCAAGCTATTATGCGCAAATCGCAAGTATTGACAGCGAGCTTGCCGTACTCAATTCACAAATCAACCAACGCAAAAGTGAGCTACAGCAACAAAAAAATCAAGTGGCCGCACTCAATAAAGAAATAGAGCTACTGCAAGAGCAAGTAAATATTCGTGCCAAACTTGCGGCTAAAAATATTGTTTCGCAAACAGAACTATTAAGCAGTAAAACCCAGCTTGCAGGCACTGCTAGTGAATTAAAATCCGTGATAGATGGCATTCAAGTTGCCGATATGGCCTTACAAGAAGCAAAACATCGCAAAACCGACATTATCGCCAGCCATAAAAAAGAAATTGAATTTGCAATAGCCGACTTTGCCGGCCAATTAGCCGAAGTCGAAAAATCTCTTATTAAGGCCAAAGATAGAGTACACCGCCTGAATCTATTTGCCCCCATTGCAGGCATTATTCAAGGCATTAGCATTAATAGTATTAATGCGGTCGTCCAGCCGGGCAGTGTTATTTTGCAAATCATTCCTGTTGATGATGATTTAGTCGTAGAAGCACGCATTATGCCTGATGATGTCGGGCATATCAGTATTGGCCAATCGGCTGATGTCAAAATAGACAGCTATGATGCCAGTAAGTTTGGCTACATATCCGGCAAAGTCCAACAAATTTCCGCATCAACGTATTTAGATGAAAAACTAAATCCCTATTATCTTGCGCATATAGAATTAGAAAAAAACTACGTAGGTGATAACCCAAAGCACATGAAAATCATTCCGGGGATGACGGTACAAGTCAGTATTATCACAGGTTCTAAGACAATTTTAGATTATCTAATGAAACCTGTAAGCCGTGGATTTAAAAATGCCTTTCAGGAACGATAAATTGATGCTAAAAACAATTATTAAGGGGTATGAGGTGCATGCTCTATACTAGCGCACGCTTGAATTACGCGCCCCTGACCCAAAAGTAGCTCTAACAGCACTTGCAAACGATAAGGTAGCCATCGATGAATCCTGAAAAATTAACCAACAAATTCAAAGGTGCATTAAATGATGCACAAAGTTTAGCCTTATCGAAAGACCACCAATTTATTGAACCTATTCATGTGCTACTGGCTATGCTAGAGCAACAAGACGGTAGCATTAAGCCATTGTTGGCACAGGCCGATATCAATACTCAAAATTTAATGGCATTGCTTAATAAAGCACTCAATGCAATGCCATCCATTGCAGGGATTGGCGGGGATGTACAAATCTCGAATGATTTAGCCAAACTGTTAAACCTCACCGAAAAACTGGCGCAAGAACAACATGACAGCTTTGTATCATGTGAAATATTTTTATTAGCTGCCTGCGAACAACCAAGCCAATTAGGCAATATACTCAAACAAGTTGGCATTCAACAAGCAGTGATTCAGCAAGCAATAAATACCGTACGAAAGGGTGAGAACATACATGATGCAAATGCCGAAGAACAACGCCATGCCTTAAAGAAATACACCATTGATCTGACTGAGCATGCCGAACAAGGCAAACTTGACCCTGTTATTGGTCGTGATGATGAAATTCGGCGCACCATTCAAGTATTACAACGCCGCACTAAAAATAACCCGGTATTAATCGGTGAACCCGGTGTCGGTAAAACAGCGATTGTAGAAGGCTTGGCACAGCGCATTGTTAATGGCGAAGTCCCGGACGGCATCAAAACTAAACGCGTCCTATCCTTAGATATGGCGGCTTTAATTGCCGGCGCTAAATTTCGTGGCGAATTTGAAGAACGTTTAAAGGCGGTATTAAATGATTTAGCTAAACAAGAAGGCCAAATTATTCTGTTTATAGATGAATTGCATACCATGGTTGGTGCCGGTAAAGCTGAAGGTGCAATGGATGCCGGCAATATGCTGAAACCTGCATTGGCACGCGGTGAATTGCATTGTGTGGGAGCAACGACTTTAGATGAGTACCGTCAATATATCGAGAAAGATGCTGCACTAGAGCGTCGTTTCCAAAAAGTATTGGTCGAAGAACCTAACGTAGAAAATACGGTTGCCATTTTGCGGGGCTTAAAAGAAAAATACGAGGTACATCATGGTGTCGATATTACCGACCCTGCCATTATTGCAGCCGCGCAATTATCACACCGCTATATCGCTGATCGCCAATTACCTGATAAAGCCATTGACCTCATTGATGAATCGGCCAGTCGTATTCGTATGGAATTAGATTCCAAGCCCGAGGTGATGGATAAATTAGGCCGACATTTAATTCAATTAAAAATTGAACGCGAGGCCATGAAAAATGAGTCCGATACGGCCTCGAAAAAACGCCTTATGACATTAGAAGCCAAAATTCAAACATTAGAAAAAGAATTTTCCGACTTGGAAGAAATTTGGAAAACCGAAAAAGCGGCTCTGCAAGGCTCTGCTCATATAAAGGAGCAATTGGAGCAAGCTCGCTTTGCCATGGAAAGCGCACGGCGCAATAGCGACTTAAGCAAAATGTCAAAATTACAATATGGTCAGATTCCTGAGCTGGAACGCCAGTTAGATTTAGCCTCACAAGCTGAAATGCAAGATATGTCCCTATTGCGCAATAAAGTCACCGAGGCAGAAATAGCAGAAGTTGTCTCTAAATGGACCGGTATTCCCGTCACCAAAATGTTAGATGGTGAACGCGATAAATTATTAAATATGGAACATACTTTAGCAGAACGGGTCATCGGCCAAACAGAAGCAATTATTGCCGTCAGTGATGCCGTACGCCGCTCACGTGCCGGTTTATCAGACCCTAATCGCCCTAATGGTTCCTTCTTATTCTTAGGCCCTACCGGTGTTGGCAAAACAGAACTCTGCAAGGCATTGGCTGATTTTTTATTTGATACCGAAGCGGCCATGATACGTATAGATATGTCCGAGTTTATGGAAAAACACGCTGTTGCACGCTTAGTTGGCGCACCTCCCGGCTATGTCGGTTATGAAGCAGGTGGTTATTTAACCGAAGCGGTACGTCGCCGCCCTTATACCGTCATTTTATTAGATGAAATCGAAAAAGCACATGCCGATGTATTCAATATTTTATTGCAAGTCTTAGATGATGGGCGTTTAACCGATGGCCAGGGACGCACCGTTGATTTTCGTAACACCGTAATCATCATGACCTCTAATTTAGGCTCACATCGTATTCAGGAGTTGGCAGGTGAAACAAATTATGCTGCCATGAAACAAGCCGTTATGGAAGTTGTCGGGGCGCATTTTCGCCCCGAATTTATCAACCGAATTGATGAGGCAGTGGTATTCCACCCACTCGCGAAAAAAGACATCCGCGCCATTGCCAAAATTCAAATACACTCCCTAGAACAACGCCTTAACGAGCGCGATATACGCATGCAACTTGCCGATACTGCACTAGATAAAATAGGTACAATAGGATTTGACCCTGTATTTGGTGCCAGACCCCTTAAACGAGCCATTCAACAAGAGCTGGAAAATCCATTGGCACGCGCCATTTTAGCCGGTAAATTTAGTGCAGGCGATACGATTAAAATAGCATTGATAGACGACAAGCTAAATTTTATCAAAAGCTAATACCGGCACTTTCTGACAAGTACGCACTCGTTTTTACGCGTCAATACAAATCTAAATCTATCGCTTAAAGCATTTTTTACTTAATTTTTCAACCTAGCTGTACTACACTCAAAATTCCTTACTGGTCATTTAACGAGGTTTTCCCATGCAAACAGAACAAAATACCGACACCCCATCAGGCAGTTTAGAGGATGGCATCGCCGCCCCTTATGACTTTAGCATAATGGATATTTTTCGCGAAACGTGGCAACGTACCAATGGGCTTAAAGGCTCTGTCCTAGGTGCTATTGCACTTGTTTTTATTATTATGCTCGTCATTACTTTCATCGCCGCTTTTGCAACAGGTATTGAAAACTTTGCAGAACCGGAGTCTTTCTCAATCGTTGCGGCACTATTAAATTTAGTGGTATCGTTAGCTAGTTATCCCTTTTTTGCCGGCATTATTATGATGGGATTACACCGTGCAGTAGGTGCGCCGGTTAATTTTAAAATGGCTTTTGCTTATTTTAACTACAGCGTTCCCATTATTATTGCCAGCATCTGCATGTCCATCATGATTATGCTTGGCATGTTCTTACTTGTTATTCCGGGAATTTATCTTTCTATTGCCTATATGTTTACCTTTGCACTGATAGTGGATAAAAATATGGACTTTTGGCAAGCGATGGAAACGTCACGCAAAGCGGTCACTCAACATTGGTTTAAATTCTTTTTTATTAGCCTCATCATGGTTGCCATTTATTCAATCAGCCTAATCCCTTTGGGTTTAGGACTTATTTGGACTATCCCTATGTTTATCGCTTTACAAGGCGTGCTATACCGCCGCGTCTTTGGCATCACATCAGTTCAAACACCTCCTAATGAAACAAAGGCATTTTAATCACACATATGCAGGGCCGGATTTAGTATGACTCTTAAAACCTATTATTGTATTTTCAAGTTGCCGGAATAAAGAAATTAAGCTATCACACTATTAGTGAAAAATAGTCATTACAATCATAAGCAAGTTAGACAACTTGCGCTTCCTATGATTATTGCCAATATCTCAACACCATTACTGGGTTTAGTTGATACCGCCATTATGGGGCATTTGGCCAGCGCTAACTTCTTAGCCGCCGTTGCACTAGCCAGCCTTATTTTCAGCTTTCTATTCTGGGGATTCGGTTTCTTGCGCATGGGAACAACAGGGCTGAGCGCACAAGCTTTTGGTGCCAATGATAGCCTCGAATTAAACGCCATATTAGCGCGTGCATTATTACTGGCACTTACCATTGCATGTTTTATCTTAGTGATGCACTCAGCCATAGCACACATCAGCTTTTACCTTATTAATAGCCAAAAACTCATTGAGCAACTCGCACAACAATACTTTTTTATTCGCATTTGGAGCGCACCGGCCACGCTATGCCAATATGTCATAATCGGTTGGTTTTTAGGTATACAGAATACTCGCGCCCCCTTACTCATCGTACTTACAACTAATTGTGCCAATATTGGCTTTGATGTTTTATTTGTTGTGCATTACGGCATGAATACCGATGGCGTTGCACTGGCATCAGTGCTGGCTGAATATATTGGCCTGCTCATCAGCCTAATTTTATTACATCAGAAACGGCCGCATAGTAGCGGCTTATCACTTAAAATTATTTTACAGTTCGATAAAATACGTGCCATGCTGCTAATTAATGCGCACCTGTTTATTCGTACTCTCTGTTTAATTTTTACCTTCAGCTTTTTTACCGTACAAAGTGAAAAATTAGGGACGCTTATTTTAGCGGCCAATACCCTATTGCTTAATTTTCAAACCTTTATGGCCTATGCTTTAGATGGCTTTGCACATGCTGCCGAAGCTTTGGTCGGTCGCGCACTGGGTGCAAAAAATAAACATTTGTTCCGGCAATCCATTAAAACAACTTGCTTATGGGCGGTGTGCATTGCACTACTGTTCAGTTTAAGCTATGCTTTTGCCGGTCAAACCATTATCAATGCCCTGACGCATTTAAGCGAGGTACGCCGGCTGGCTTATTTATATTTACCGTGGGTCATTGCGCTACCGATTATTTCAGTCTATAGCTATCTGATGGATGGCGTTTTTATCGGTGCCAACTTAAGTCGGCAGATGCGCAATAGCATCATTTTCTCATTAATAACGACTTTTTTACCCATTTGGTATTACACTCAGTTTTTAGGTAATCATGGCTTATGGTTGGCCTTAAGTGCTTTTATGTTATTGCGCAGCCTAATCATGTTGGCTTATTATTCCGCTTATCAACGTAAGCGACTACCTGAATTAGTCAGCTAAAAATTCACACCGCAAGAGCGCGTTACAGTACGTTAAAGTCCACCGAATAATCCATAAAAATGCTATCATAATCTTTTGCATTTAAAATCAATCGAACTTTTATGAGCGTAAAAATTTATCATAATCCACGGTGCAGTAAATCTCGCCAAACACTGCAATTAATCGAAGAGCAAGGCATTCAACCGGAAATTATTGAATATTTAAAAAACCCGCCGAGTGTTGCAGAACTAGAGAATATATTAACCTTATTGGGTTTACAGCCACGCGAACTGATGCGTACAAAAGAGGCCGAGTATAAAAGTACCGGTATGGATAATGCTGAGTTAGACCGTGATGCCTTAATTGCCGGCATGGTTGCCAACCCTAAATTAATCGAACGCCCCATTGTTATCGCCAATGGCAGAGCAGCAGTCGGT
>JALSIU010000300.1 GCA_026989715.1 Methylomonas sp. | reverse complement strand
GCCTCAGGAATGCAGTAGCTTATTTGCTACCGCCGCATTTTCCTTCACCACATTTACCTTCCATTGCCTTTTTAGCCTCTGTTTTGGCTTTTTGTGTCATTTTATCACCACACTTACCTTCCATTGCTTTTTTAGCCTCTGTTTTGGCTTTTTGTGTCATTTTGCCACCACATTTACCTTCGCCACAAGCCCCGCTTTTCATTTTTTCAATACTATGCTCAGCACTTGTTTCCGCTGCATTTTGATAACCTGATGCTAAATCTTCTTGGGCAAATGGGTTATTGCCGGCACAGCCAGCCGTAAGTCCTGCGATTAAAGAGGTGCCGATAGCGAATTTAGTTTTATTAATGATTTTCATTATATTTTCCTGTTGGTTTTTATTTTAAAGTGCAGTGATATGTTTGATTTTGTTTGAACATCTATATATGAGTCGATAGTTAAGCTTTATCCTTACAAAGTGATTGGAGTTTTAATTTATATTGTATTTTTTTTCAATAATGCCGCCGCCTAAACAGATATCGGCATCATAAAAGACAACGGATTGACCTGGGGTAATGGCGCGTTGTTGCTCGGTAAAGATAACTTTTACTTTGTCGTTTGATAGCGGAATGACTTGGCACGGTTGATCTGATTGGCGGTAGCGCGTTTTTGCGGTACAGCGAATCGTTTCGGTCAGTACTTTATTACTGCACCAGTCCAGTTGGCTAGCTTCCAGTGTATTATGCAACATTAAAGGATGGTCATGGCCTTGGCCTACAATCAGGATGTTATTATCCAAATCTTTATCTAAAACATACCATGGTTCATCGGGTGCATTTTTTACACCACCAATGCCTAGTCCTTGGCGTTGGCCAAAAGTGTAATACATTAGGCCTGAATGCTGAGCAATATATTGCCCTTCCGGTGTGCGCATTTCACCGGGTTGCGTAGGTAAATAGCGTTGTAGAAACGCCTTGAATTTACGTTCGCCAATAAAACAAATACCGGTACTATCTTTTTTCTGGTGATTGGCAAAACCATATTTTTTGGCTAATTGGCGAATTTCGGTTTTATGTAAATGCCCAATAGGGAATAGCGTTTTAGATAAGGCGGCTTGTCCTAAGGTGTATAAAAAATAGCTTTGTTCTTTGCTGGGGTCTAGGCCTTTTAATAATTGAAATGCGCCATGTTGTTCGCCAACACGGGCATAATGTCCCGTGGCAATATACTCTGCGCCTAAGTCTTCTATGGCATAATTTAAAAAAGCTTTAAATTTAACATGTTTGTTGCATAGGATATCAGGGTTTGGCGTGCGCCCTGCGGCAAATTCAGCCAGAAATACTTCAAAAACTTCATCCCAATATTCACTGGCAAAATTAACCGTTTTTAATTCGATGCCCAAGGTATCGGCCACTTGTTGGGCATCTGCGAGATCTGCCAGTGCGGTGCATTCATCCGTTCCATCATCTTCATCCCAGTTCTTCATAAAAACGCCGGTGACTTGGTGGCCTTGCTCTAGTAATAATGCGGCGGTTACGGAAGAGTCTACGCCACCTGACATGCCGACAATAATATTTTTACTCATGAATCTTAATCTATAAACGTTTTTAATAAGCTCAGTGGGTGACGTTCGCCGCTTAGGTATTGCTCTACTGTGGTTAAAACTAACGGACTGCGTAGTTTATTTTTATGCGCCACCATTTCAGCATGCGTTAACCAATGGGTAGCGATGATACCGGTATCCAGTGCTTGTTCGGCCTGATGATTATGACATTTGCCAATAAAGCAAACCCTTAAAAAACTGGGTGAGTTGGCGTGTTTGCGCCAGAGCTGGATATTGAGTATTGCCTCGGGGGTAAATTGCCAAGCTGTTTCTTCATTGACTTCACGTTTTATGGCATCAATGAGGCTTTCGCCTGGTTCTAAGTGTCCTGCCGGTTGGTTAAAGGCCAGTCCTTGCGAGGTTTCTTCTTCTACCAAGAGGTAGCGTTGCTCATGTTCGATAACAGCGGCAACCGTTACATGCGGTTTCCAAACCATAATTTATCCATCTTTGTTAAAAAAGGGCTGTTGTATAATCAATTTAGGGCTATTATACTTTAATAATGATTGCAATTGAGGATTTCACCTCAATATTTAGTCACAGTATGTTCTATTAATTTCTATTTTAAAGTGTGTTAAGAAAATGAGTGATTTTAATCCCTCCAGAGATTACGATGATGGTTTAGCGGTGCAAGAGGCGAAGCCTAAATTAAAAAAACCGCCCCTATTTAAAGTATTGTTGCTGAATGATGACTTTACGCCTATGGATTTTGTCATTGAGATTTTAGTGGATTTTTTTTCCATGTCAGAAGAAGAGGCAACGCAAGTGATGTTGCGTGTACATACGCAAGGTAAGGGAGTTTGTGGTTTATTCTCTAAAGATGTCGCAGAAACGAAGGTTGAAATCGTCAATAATTATTCACGCGAGCATCAACATCCATTGATGTGTGCAATGGAAGAAGCGTAAGGAGCTTTGTATGTTGAGTAAAGATTTGGAAGTAACATTAAATTTGGCATTTGTTTCAGCGCATGAAAAACGGCATGAATTTATTACGGTAGAGCATCTGTTATTGGCATTATTAGATAATGCAACCGCAGTACAAGTGCTAACAATTTGTGAGTGTGATATTAATGTTTTACGAGGCGAATTAACTCAATATATTGATGAAACGATTAGTTTGCTCTCTGATACGGCGCGCCGGGAAACACAGCCTACTTTAGGTTTTCAGCGTGTTTTGCAAAGAGCGGTATTTCATGTGCAGGCCTCGGATAAAAAAGAGGTGGATGGTGCTAATTTATTGGTTGCACTATTTAGTGAGCAAGACTCGCATGCCGTTTACTTGTTAAACAAACAAGATATTCAGCGTTTTGATGTGGTGAACTATTTATCGCATGGTCTATCGCGTGCTGAAGAAGGTGCTCGTGAATCTAAAGAAAATGTAGGGGCGGCGGGTGCGGAAGCGGTTGAAAGTCCATTAGATAAATATGCCGTTAATTTGAATAAAGAGGCACTGGCAGGAAAAATTGACCCCCTTATTGGGCGTACTCAGGAGTTGGAACGTACCGTGCAGGTATTATGTCGGCGGCGTAAAAATAACCCCTTGTTGGTTGGTGAGGCAGGTGTTGGGAAAACGGCTATTGCTGAAGGCTTGGCCAAAAAAATTGTGGAAGAAGATATTCCGGAAATTTTACATGGCTGTGTGGTGTATTCCTTAGACTTAGGGTCTTTAGTGGCTGGCACTAAATATCGAGGGGATTTTGAAAAGCGTTTGAAAGCCTTAATGGGGCAATTGCAAAAAGAAGAAAATGCTATTTTATTTATAGATGAAATTCATACCATTATTGGTGCAGGTTCGGCATCTGGTGGGGTTATGGATGCCTCTAATTTACTGAAACCGGCATTAGCTTCCGGTGCATTGCGTTGTATTGGTTCTACAACTTACCAAGAATATCGTGGTATTTTTGAAAAAGATCATGCTTTGGCGAGGCGTTTCCAGAAAGTGGATGTGATTGAACCGACGGTTGATGAGACCTTTCAGATTTTAAAAGGTTTGAAAAGTCGCTTTGAAGAGCATCATGACCTTAAATATAGCGTAGAAAGTTTACGGGTAGCGGCAGAGTTATCAGCGCGACATATTACGGATCGTTTTTTGCCTGATAAAGCCATTGATGTTATTGATGAAGCAGGTGCTCGGCAACGTCTATTGCCTAATGAAGAACGCAATAATTTAATTGATGCCCATGAAATTGAGGAAATTGTTGCCAAAATTGCAAGGATACCTGCAAAATCGGTCTCGACTAATGATCAAGATAAATTAAAAAATCTTGAGAAAAACCTAAAGATGTTGGTATTTGGTCAAGACGAGGCTATTTCGGTATTATCCTCGGCGATTACTTTGTCAAGGGCGGGGTTGCGTGATGCTTCAAAAACAATTGGTGCCTTTTTATTTGCAGGGCCTACCGGAGTTGGTAAAACGGAAGTTACTAGGCAACTGGCTAAATTGCTGGATGTTGAACTGATTCGTTTTGATATGTCGGAATATATGGAAAGGCATACGGTATCTCGTCTGATTGGTGCGCCACCTGGATATGTGGGTTATGATCAAGGGGGCTTGTTAACGGAGCAAGTTAATAAGCATCCACATGCGGTTTTATTATTAGATGAGGTCGAAAAAGCGCACCCTGATGTGTTTAATTTGTTGTTACAGGTGATGGATCATGGCACCTTGACGGATAATAATGGCCGTAAAGCGGATTTTAGAAATATTATTTTGGTGATGACGACCAATGCAGGTGCAGAAGAGGGTAGTCGGGCTTCGATTGGTTTTACCCAGCAGGAGCACTCTAGTGATAGTATGCGTGTTGTCGAAAAATCATTTTCACCGGAATTTAGGAATCGTTTAGACGCTATTATTCAGTTTAGCCCTTTGGATATTTCGGTTGTTGGCTTTGTAGTCGATAAGTTTATTTTTGAACTCGAAACGCTGTTACTAGAGAAAAATGTTACGTTTAGCCTAGATGCAGAAGCCAGACTCTGGTTGGCAGAGCATGGCTGCGATCCTAAGATGGGGGCAAGGCCGATGGCGCGATTGATTCAGGATAAAATCAAAAAACCGTTAGCCAATGATTTATTATTTGGCAAGCTGTCTCAAGGAGGACATGTGCATGTGCTTGTGCAAGAGGGTCAGCTTGAGTTTACGATAACCAGTAAACAACTGAGTGTTTCTGAAAAAGAATAATGAGCCTTCCTTTTCTCATACGATGCGTTAAGCATGTGCTTAACGCATACGGAATGTAATACGCCCTTTCGTTAAATCGTAAGGGGTCATTTCAACTTTTACTTTATCTCCCGTTAAGATACGAATGTAATGTTTGCGCATTTTTCCGGAAATATGTGCGGTGATGACATGTCCATTTTCTAATTCAACCCTAAACATTGTGTTAGGGAGAGTTTCGATGATGGTGCCATCCATTTCAATTTGGTCTTCTTTTGCCATGTGTCTCGTTTAAATAATCTAAAAAATCTCATTATAATAGCATGAATATTTTTCTAAATACAAATGCCGGCTTTTGTTTTGAGAAATTTTAATGTCAAAGCATCCCAAAAATCAAGCGTGTGCCGATGACAATGGTCACGAGGCCAATAACGGATTGTAAACTCGTGTGCAAACGCGTGAGTCCTTTGGCTGAGTGTTTTAAGGGAATGGCAATCATGCAAGAAAGGGCGGCCATGCCGATGATTGAACCGATACCAAACATTAAAATATACAACATGCCCGTCATCACAGAATCTACTGAGTGCAAGGTCAGTATAATTAGTGCAGCCGAGCCTGCCATACCATGCATAAGGCCGACAAACAGTGCTTTTAATGGAAAGCCTGCAGGGTGTTCATGTTGATGCGCAAGCGAGTCGTGTGCTTGTTTGGCAGTATGTTTATGCGCATGAAAGTGTACTTTTTCACCATGCTGATGACTGTGAAAATGTATTTTATCGCGTATTAGTTTGTGGATAACATCAATTCCAAGCACGACCAGCATGACCCCGACAATAGATTCGAGTCCCATGACCAGATTTTCGGGAATGACGCTTTCGCTTAAAATAATAATGGAACTAAAGGCAAATAATGTCAGGGTATGTCCTAGTCCCCAGACCGCACCCTGTTTGATGGCACTACGTAGAGATGTGGTTTTGCTGGCAAGTGATGCCACAGCAGCAACATGGTCGGCCTCCAAAGCGTGCCGCATGCCAATTAAAAAGCCTAATGATAAGATACTGAACATGAAATTTTCCTATTGTTTATTTGCTTAAGAGTTGAAGGGTTAACGGCATTTTTAGCAAATTCTTGGTAATTGTTCGCCAACCAGCATATCCACAACGCGTTCGCCGCCAAAGAGTGTTGCCATAATTACCCGTGCCACCGGTTTTTCTGTGACTTCGGCAATGATGGCACTATGACGACCATCGGGGTGAGCGCGCATGACGTTTAATACTTGCTCAGCCGCTTGTGCAGGAATAATGGCTACAACCTTCCCTTCATTGGCCAGGTACAAGGGGTCTAATCCTAGAATTTCGCACATGCCACGGACTTCATCACGTATGGGAAGTGCGGTTTCTTTAAGCCGAATGCCAACCTGACTACTGTGTGCAAATTCGTTGAGCACTGTGGCAATTCCCCCGCGTGTCGCATCGCGCATACAATGAATATCCGGACAGACTTTTAGCATGGCGGCAATGAGTGAGTTTAACGGCTGGCAATCGGTTTCGATGCTGTTTTGTAATGCCATATCACCTCTGGCATCGACAATGGCGGCACCATGGTCACCAATATAACCATTGATTACAATCACATCACCTACTTGAGCACGATTTGCGGCAATATTAATCCCTGTGGGAATCACGCCGATGCCTGCCGTATTGATAAATAATTTATCAGCAGCCCCCCGCGGAACCACTTTAGTATCGCCCGTGACAATTTTAACACCGGCTAAATCCGCAGTTTGACGCATCGAGGCAGCAATGGTACGCAAGGTATCTACGGGTAAACCTTCTTCGATAATCATGCCGCAGGTTAAATATAAGGGCTGCGCTCCGCCGACGGCTAAATCGTTGACGGTACCGGTGATGGCTAATTTACCGATATCGCCCCCTGGAAAAAATAAAGGGTCAACAACGTAGGAATCGGTCGTCAGTGCGAGACGATGACCTAAAGCGTTCAGTGTGCTTAAATCAAAGCATGCTTGGTCTTCGAGTTTGTTAAGCTCGTGATTATCAAACGCACTGACAAAGACATCGTCTATTAGGTCACGCATTGCTTTACCACCACTACCATGTGCCATGGTGATAGTCTCAGCATGACATTTGCCGCTACGTTGACGAAGTTTTAGTTTAGCTGAATCGTTCATACACTCAGGGTCTCTCTTTTTTGTAATAATTCATCTAAATCACCAAAGTTATAATAGGCGGCACAAGCTCCTTCGGTAGAGACCATCAATGCCCCCATCGGTGTTTCAGGCTGACATTGTGTCCCGAATACTTTGCATTCCCACGGCCGGATAACGCCTTTTAAAACTTCACCACATTGGCAGGATTTAGGATCGGCAATTTTTAAATTAGGGAGGTTAAATTTTATTTCTGCATCATAATCGGCATAGTTTTCCCGCATTTTGACACCCGAGTGATCAATCGAGCCAAGACCGCGCCACTCAAAGAATTCACGTATTGTAAATACTTTTTCTATTGCATTTAAGGCTGGCATATTTCCTGCGGGTGGGACGATACGGGCATATTGATTTTCGACTAAACAGCGACGGCTAGCGATTTGTTTGACCAGCATCCAGATGGATTGCAGAATATCGAGCGGTTCAAAGCCGGCAATCACAAGGGGCTTGGCGTAATGTTCGGTAATAAAATGGAAAGGTTGTTCACCGACGACCATACTGACATGCCCTGGCGCTAAAAAACCATCAATTTGCATATCAGGTGAGTCCAGAATGGCTTTGATGGTCGGCACGGTGGTAATATGGTTGCAAAATAAAGAAAAATTTTGCACACCTTGTGCAGCCGCTTGTAGTACCGTTAATGCGGTGCTAGGCATTGTCGTTTCAAAACCGAGTGCAAAAAAAATAATTTGCCGATCTGGGTTTTTATGGGCTAATGCCAGTGCATCTAAAGGGGAGTAGACCATACGGATATCAGCCCCGTCCGCTTTTGCTTGTAAGAGACTTTTTTTTGAGCCGGGCACGCGCATGGCATCGCCAAAGGTGGTAAAAATAACATCAGGCCGTTCTGCCAGTGCCACACAGTCATCAACTCTCCCCATAGGTAATACACAAACAGGGCAACCGGGGCCGTGAATTAATTCGATCCAGTCAGGTAGCATCGGTTCTATGCCGTAGCGGAAAATAGTGTGCGTATGTCCACCACAAAATTCCATAAGCTGTAACGGTCTAGATGCCAGTTGCGGGATTTGTGTCTTTAACGCATTTATTTCTGCTATCAGTGCTTTGGCTTTTTCCGGGTCACGGAATTCATCAACATATTTCATTCATTTTTTTCCTGTTTAGGGCTCAGAAAACCACGTTGGTCTGCTAGTAAAGTATGTACTAAATCCCAGAGAATATGGTAGCAGGTGACATGTACTTCTTGCACACGGTGAATAGAATCGGTGGTAACGAGCAAGCAATAGTCCAGTAAACCACTGCTTTTCATTTCGCCGCCATCACCGCCGACAAAACCCAGTGTGATCATGTTACGTTCGCGCGCTTTGCGTAAACCCTGTATTAAGTTTGCGGAGTTGCCACTGGTGGAAAAAGCAACCAGTGCATCGCCTGTGCGACAGTGGGCATTGATTTGACGAGAAAAGACGTATTGCACGCCAATATCATTACTTACCGCAGACATCATGGCGGTATCCATACACAGATTAATCGCGGGTAATGCCGGTCTCCCTGTGGTGACAGGGTGCTGAAATTCCACGGCCAAATGTGCAGCATCACAACTAGACCCCCCATTGCCCATGGTAAAAAGCCGCCCTTGCTGACGATATACCTCGGCAATGGCCTGCGCTGCATCAACTAATAACGCGGCATTTTGGGCAAAAAAAGCCTGTTTTACCTCAATCGAATGTTGTGCTTTTTGCTGTATTGATTCAAGTAATGCGCTGTTTTCACTGACGGCATTCTTTTTTTCAGCATGCAAAAAAGGATAAAGTGCTTGTAAAGGCGATTTATCTTGTGACATATTCAAGAGCTCAGTGTTGTTTGGCTATCTTGCATCGCATCAATTTCTTGTTGTACTTCGCCGAGTTCATTGAGTAATGCTAGTGTTTTTTGTGCCTCGTCCGGATCAATGCGACTCATGGCAAAGCCCACATGCACTAGCACCCAGTCGTTAATGCATGCCTCGGGTGGGTGTGCTTCATCAATGATGCAGGCGATATTCACCGGACGTTTAACGCCTGCGACATTAACAGTTGCAAGTTGCTGGTTAGGGTCAATAATGTCGATAATTTGACCAGGGATGCCTAAGCACATAATGGTTTCTCCTTGAGGGTTTGGGCTAATGCGATGACTGCTTGACCTAAGGCCAGTCCGCCATCGTTAGCAGGAATTTCGTGATGACAAAGTACGGTATAGTGCGCCGCTTCGAGTTCTTGGCTGACTAACTCAAAAAGCTGACGATTTTGGAACACGCCGCCGGATAAGGCGATGGTTTTAATACTATATTGGGGATGGTGATGGTTAAGGTAATTCACCATCTGTACCAGGCCATTTGCTAAGCCTAAATGAAAGCGAGCCGCTATCACAGCTTGTGTTTGGCGGCTTTGTAAATCGTTTAATAAGGCTTGCCACATGGGCTGTGGATCTAATCGGGGAATAAGCTTAGGCTTGGCATGGTCAATATGAAAGTGATAAGCATGCTCTTTTTCTGCCCATAAGTGTTCAGGGGTGAGTAAGGCTTCTAGCTCAATAGCGGCTTGTCCTTCATAGTGATTTTTTTCACGGCAGAGACCAATGGCGGCAGCAACGGCATCAAAGAGTCGGCCACAAGATGAAGCCAGTGGTGAATTGATTTGTTTGTTAAGCATAGCATTAAGGGTGGCAATAGGTTTTTGCTCAAAAAATTGTAATAGCTCCAAGCCCTGATAGTCTGCTTGTAATTGTTGCCAAGAAAAAGCAGCTAGTAAATGCGCGTAGCTATTACGCCAAGGCTCTCGCATGGCTTGCGCCGCACCGATAAGAGCCACTGCTTTAAAACTTGCTAGGCGTTCACATGAATGGTAATCGGCGAGTAAAAACTCCCCGCCCCAAAGCGTGCCATCTTGTCCCATTCCCAATCCATCTAAAACAATGCCTAGTACTTGGCTTCCCTCTAAAGGCCAAGCATTGTCAGCAAGACACGCGGCAAGATGGGCGTGATGATGAGGGACATTGATAAGGGGTAATGCCTTATATTCTGCTGTTTCTCGTCCAAGTTGACTCGAAAGATAGTCGGGGTGTGCATCCACCGCAAGTAGGCTGGGTTGATGGTTGAACAAATGTGAGTACAGTGCCAAATTTTTTTCATAATCCAGCAAGGTGTTTATATTTTCCAAATCGCCGATATGTTGCGATAGGATAGCTTGGGCGTTTTTAATCAGGCAAAAAGTATTTTTAAGTTCACCGCCGAATGCCAGCACGGTTTGCGGGTGCTTAAATCCATCAGGTAAACTCAGCGCGAGCGGGGCATAACCTCGGGCACGGCGTAGCGTTTGTTTGCGTTGCTTGATTATGCGTACTACCGAATCATCCAGCCGTTGCAAAATGGCACGGTCGTGCATTAAATAAAAATCGGCCAGCCCTTCAAGTTGCGTACGTGCCTCGGCATTATCAATACATTGCGGCTGATTGCTTAGGTTGGCTGAGGTCATGACGATAGGGTAAGGAAAGCCTTGTAATAATAAATGATGCAATGGCGTATAAGGGAGCATAAGCCCTAAAGTATTCTGATTGGGGGCGATTGACTCAGGCAGTTGACAGCTTGCTTGACGTGCCAGCAAAACGATGGGGGCAGCCGGTGATTGCAGTAAGGCGATTTCGGCAGGGTTTAGTATGCAGTATTGACGAATAATATCGAGGTTAGCGGCCATTAATGCAAACGGTTTGGCATCGCGTTGTTTATTGGCACGCAGGCGTGCAACCGCTTGATGGTTGTGGGCATCACAGGCAAGGTGAAAGCCGCCAATGCCTTTGATGGCGAGAATAGAACCTTGTTGTAACAGTTGTTGTGCTTGCGCCAATATATCCATGTCCGTATTCGGCGAAATAGGGGGTTCTAGCCATAGCTTTGGGCCGCAGTCGGGGCAGGCATTCGGTTGTGCATGAAAGCGACGATTGGCAGGATTATCATATTCAGCCTGACACTTTGAGCATTGCTTAAAGTCCGCCATGCTGGTATGGATGCGGTC
>JALSIU010000299.1 GCA_026989715.1 Methylomonas sp. | reverse complement strand
AATTAACCGACCAAAACTTTGCCAAGTTTATCGCCAAAAGCGATGTGCCCGTGGTGGTAGATTTTTGGGCTGAATGGTGTGGCCCATGTAAAATGATGGCACCTGCTTTTGCCGAGGCCAGTGCACAGCTAGAGCCAAATGTGATACTGGCAAAACTCAATACCGAAGTTGCCCAACAAACGGCGGCACAATTTGGTATTCGTAGTATTCCGAGTATTATCCTATTTAAAAATGGCAAAGAAGTGTCACGACAGGCAGGTGCATTGAATACGCAACAAATTGTGCAATGGGCTCAAGCAAATAGCTAATAACAGGGTTGTTAATAAAAAAATTAGCAATCTAAAAGCACACCTCCCCCTATTTTGGTCATTTTGTGCAAGGAGAATAATAAAAGCATGGATTATAAAGATTATTACAAAATACTCGGTGTCGAAAAAGGCGCCACACAGGATGAGATAAAGCGATCCTATCGCAAACTTGCGCGTAAATTTCACCCTGATGTGAGTAAAGAAGCGGATGCCGAAGTAAAGTTTAAAGAAGTCGGTGAAGCTTACGAAGTATTAAAAGACCCTGAAAAACGTGAAGCCTACGACCAACTAGGTAGCAATTGGAAAGCAGGACAAGAAGGCTTTCAGCCACCACCTGATTGGGAACAAAATTTTGACTTTGGCGGTGGTGGATACACCCAAGGCAATGCGCAAGACTACAGCAGTTTCTTTGAGGATTTATTTGGCGGTGGTCGTGCAGGTGGGAAGTACTATCAATCTGGCTCAGCGGGGCAGGGTGGTTTTCAATCACGCGGTGAAAATGTGCGCGCCAAAGTCATGATTGATATTGAAGATTCCTTTAATGGCACAACCCAAAGCCTAAGCTTGCAATCACCCGAAGTGAATGATCAAGGGCAAGTCATTAATAAACAACGCACGCTAAACGTTAAAATCCCAAAAGGTGTTAAAGAATGTCAAACTATTCGACTCGCTAAACAGGGTAACCCCGGCATGGGTGGCGGTGAACGCGGTGATTTATTATTAGAAATTGGTTTTAAGCCGCATAAGCTGTATACCGTTGATGGTAAGGATATCTACCTCAATGTGCCTGTAGCGCCATGGGAGGCTACCTTAGGTACTAAAATTGATGTACCCACGCCTGACGGTAAAAAAGTGGGCATGAAAGTACCCGCAGATTCTCAACAAGGGCGAAAATTACGCTTAAAGGGTAAAGGTTTGCCGGGAAAAAATATGGGCGATTTTTATGTGGTTTTGCAGGTTACATTACCGCCTTCATCTGATCCTAAAGTAAAAGCATATAATGAAAAAATGCGTGATGAAATTGACTTTAACCCACGCAGTTATCTGTTTTAATCAGGAGTAATAAAATGAATGCAAAAAAAGTAAATATTGTCTCTGGTTATATTTTAGAAGAAGAAGCTACTTTAACACTTGCAGAGCTATGCTGGACTTGTCAAGCGCCCGCTGAAACTATGATACGCTTGATTGATCATGGTGTTATCATGCCACTTGAAGGCAATAACAGCAGACAGTGGCGCTTCCACCGTAGTTCACT
>JALSIU010000298.1 GCA_026989715.1 Methylomonas sp. | reverse complement strand
TAGAACGCATTATTGCGGGTAAAGCCTGTCAACAAGATATTGAAGAAATCATTCATTGGGGTAAGTTGTTAAAAAATACCAGTCGTTGCGGTTTAGGCACGGCCGCTCCTAATCCTATTTTGGCAACACTGGATAAGTTTCCGGAAATTTACCAAGAAAAACTGGTTGTACAAAAAGGGCCGTTATTGCCTTCTTTTGATAAGGATAAGGCGATGAGTGCGCATGAGCTTGCTTATAAACATCTGGTACAGGAGAATGCAGATGACCGTTAAAATAACCATTGATGGGCAGAGCATTAATGCGCAAGCAGGTGATGCCATTGTTGATGTGGCCGCCGAAAATGGCGTGTATATTCCGACGCTTTGTTATGTAAAAGGTAAGCCTTGCCTTGGGACTTGCCGTACTTGCTCGGTGAAAGTCAATGGCCGGGTGATGTCTGCTTGTACTATCCCTGTGACTGAAGGCATGGAAATAGATGTTAATGGGGCGGAAATTACAGATATGCGTAAAGCACTGGTGGAGTTGCTTTTTGCAGAAGGTAATCATAATTGTCCCAGCTGTGAAAAAAGTGGCCGCTGTGAGTTACAAGCCACCGGTTATGAAGTCGATATGATGGTGTCCCGTTTTCCTTATCGCTTCACGCCGCGAGTGGTCGATCATGCGTCTGCAACAGTTTGGTTGGAGCGCGATCGCTGTATTTTTTGTCAGCGTTGTGTTGAATTTATTCGCGATAAGGAAACCAATCAAAAAATCTTTAGTATTAAAGGGCGAGGGACGCATGCACGCATAGAAATTAACCCGACTTTGGCAAATAAAATGTCGGCCGAGCAGGTTCGGGAAGCGTCTGATCTTTGTCCTGTGGGTTGCATCATAGATAAAACACAAGGTTTTAATGACCCTATCGGCAAGCGTAAATTTGAGATTAAATCCATTCGTGCAAGAGTTCTCGATACCGCCGCTAAAAATATGACAGCTAATCAAGCGAACTCACTAAATAGGGAGCACCCATGAGCGATAATTCTGTTACTGAAATTTTTTCCCATGAGCTACCGGCCACTCAGTGGGATCCTGCTAAAAAAGCCATAGAAGAGGCCAAAATTCAGGTTGCCATGATTGGGTTTTGTGGTTGCTGGGGCTGTCATCTGTCTTTTCTTGATATGGATGAGGCGATGTTGAGCTTGCTAGATAAAGTCACCATTACCCGCTCATCATTTACCGATCTTAAGCGCATTCCGCACCATTGCACGATTGGCTTTATCGAAGGTGGTATTGCTAATGATGAAAACATCGAAGTACTGGAGCATTACCGAGAAAATTGCGACATTTTGATTTCGGTGGGTGCTTGTGCTGTCTGGGGCGGTGTTCCTGCTATGCGTAATGTCGTGCCGCTGGAAGAATGTTTTCGTGAAGCCTATATTGATTCGCCAACAGCCGTGCCGGGTGCAAAGAAAACCATTCCTTATCATGAAGATATTCCTAAAATAACCACAAAAGTCATGCCGTGTCATGAGGTCGTTAAAATGGATTATTTTATTCCCGGTTGTCCGCCTGACGGTGAAGCCATTTTCAAGGTGCTTGATGATTTGGTGAACGGACGTGAAGTCGATTTACCTTCCGACATCAACCGTTACGATTAATTTAAGGGGATTATTATGAGCAGAAAACTGATTATTGACCCTGTGTCAAAAATAGAAGGACACGGAAAAGTCGTCGTACAAATGGATGATAATA
This sequence comes from Methylomonas sp., assembly GCA_026989715.1. Classification (GTDB taxonomy): domain Bacteria; phylum Pseudomonadota; class Gammaproteobacteria; order Methylococcales; family Methylomonadaceae; genus Methyloprofundus. Next base: position 9,284 of record JALSIU010000298.1, on the reverse strand, counting down.
ACCAAGTCACCGATGCCAAATTACATGTAGTCGAATTTCGGGGCTTTGAAAAATTTATCCAAGGACACCCCTACTGGGAAGCACCGATGCTGCTGCAACGAATTTGCGGCATCTGTTTTGTGAGTCATCATTTATGTGGTGCAAAAGCATTAGATGATATGGTGGGTGTGGGTTATAGCACTGCCACACCCATGTTACCTACGCCCGAAAAAGTGCGGCGTTTAGGGCATTATATGCAACAATTGCAATCTCATGTCACCGCTTATTTTTACTGTATCGTACCCGATATGTTATTTGGTATGGATGCCGCCCCTGAGCAACGCAATGTTGTTGGCCTGGTGGAAGCCGATCCTGAATTGGTTAAACGTGTCGTGGCCCTACGCAAATGGGGGCAAGAGGGCATTAAATCTGTGCTGGGTAAACGTATGCATGGTATTAATTCAGTACCGGGCGGGGTGAATCAAAATCTGAGCCAAGCCGCACGTGACCGCTTAGTTAATGGAGCAGAAGGCTTGATTTCTCTGGAGCAAGTGCTTGAATACGCTCAAGATGGTTTGAAAATATTTAAGGATTTTCATGCAAAAAATCGTGCTGAGGTCGATGCCTTTGCTGAAGTTCCTGCATTGAATATGTGCTTGGTGAATGAACAAGGCAATGTTGATTATTATCACGGCAATATGCGTATTATTGACAAGGATAAAAATATTGTCGAAGAACTGGACTATCATGATTATCTGGATTATTTCTCTGAAGCTACGGAAGAATGGAGTTATATGAAATTTCCATTTCTTAAAGCGCGAGGCAGAGAAGCAGGTTCGGTCAGAGTAGGGCCTTTAGCGCGCGTGAATGTCACTAAAGCCTATGAAGATAACTGTCCATTAGCCAATGCGGCGTTGCAAGAATTTCATGATTACACTAAAGGCAAGGCCAATGATATGACCTTGCACACCAATTGGGCGCGAGCCATTGAGATTCTGCATTCTGCTGAGCAGATTAAAGTGTTGCTCAATGATGCTGATCTGCAAAAAGATGAGCTTATCATTACCCCTGCGAGTAATGCCTGGACAGGTGAAGGCGTTGGTGTGGTTGAAGCCCCGCGTGGTACTTTGTTGCATCACTATCGTGCCGATAAAGAAGGGAATATTACTTTTGCCAACCTGGTTGTTGCTACAACGCAGAATAATACCGTAATGAATCGTACCGTGCGTGCGGTGGCTGATTCTTATTTGGGCGGTAAAGCACAAGCAGAAATTACCGAAGGGCTGATGAATGCCATTGAGGTGGGAATACGTGCCTATGACCCGTGTTTGAGTTGTGCAACCCATGCGATGGGGCAAATGCCTTTAGTTGTAACGGTATTGGGGGCTGATGGCAAAATGATTGATGAAAAAATTCGGTGAGTCGTTTAGTGGAACAGCTTGCGGTCACACTGGCTAATTACAATACAAGCTCTAGTCTGATTTATGGGATAGGCAATATAGGTCGGCAAGATGATGGCTTGGGTTGGGCTTTTATTGATTGGCTTGAAGCTGAAGGCTTGTGTCCGAAAGCAGAATTAATGCGCCACTATCAACTACACTTGGAAGATGCGGATCTAATCAGCTATCAGCAACAAGTGTTATTTGTTGATGCGACTAAAGCTGCGGATGTTGAGTGCTTTCATTTGGAAAAAATGGAGCCGAAAATGGACTTTACATTTTCATCGCATGCGATTTCTATTCCAGCGATTATGCACACCTGCCTGCAATGTTTTGAGAAAGTACCACAAGTGCAATTATTGACTATTAAAGGCTATGAATGGGAGTTGCAACTTGGGTTAACCGCTATGGCAAAGCAAAATCTGGATGCAGCCACAGCATTTTTTAGGCAACAATCTTTATTAAATTATTCTGGAGTGCGTGATGAAAAAACTGGATGTTAAACAAGCAAAAAAACTAATTATGGAAGCCCCAATAGGGGATTATATAGGTAAAGAGGGGGCAAAAATACTGGCTGAACATGCACGATGTTTAATTGCTTTGAAAGATAGTGAATTTCTATTTCACCAAGGGGATGTTGATCACTGCTTTTATATTGTCAGTGAAGGGCGTTTGGCATTGGTTAAGGAGAAAAAGAAAGATAAGAGCCCACAAATCTTGCATGTACTAGAAAAGGGCGACCTCGTGGGGGAATTGAGTTTTATTGATGATACCCCGCATAGGGTATCTGTCATGGCTTTAGGGGAGGCATCACTCTTGCGTTTTAAAGCAGAGGATATAAAACCTCTGATTACCGAACAGCCTAAGCTTATGTTTGATTTTATGCGTGCAATCATCAAACGGGTGCATCATTCGGTGGCAATGATTAGTGAGCAAAAAATAGCACTTTCAGATTATATTGCATCGGGTGGTAAGGGACGTATGTAAATGCGCAATTTAACCTAGCTTGTGTCATTAGTCTCTCTATTGGCTTAGGTAAGCTGTTTGATTTGATGGCCGGTAGCGAGTCTTAATGGCATTTTGATTGTTTTGTGTGTAAAAAACCAAAGCTTATATTTTAGATAAGTTTGGATTATAATGGTGGGTTGCAAATTTGTTTTATTGGGTTAAGCCCATTGCAAATAGAATATTACATTTTTATTTATTATATTGGAGTTAAAAAATGGCAGTAGAACGTACTTTTTCTATCGTAAAACCTGATGCAGTTGCGAAAAACCATATTGGCGAGATTTATAGTCGTTTTGAAAGCAATGGTTTACGTATTGTTGCCGCTAAAATGATGCAGCTATCTAAAGAAAAAGCAGAAGGGTTTTATGCTGAGCATAGTGAGCGTCCTTTTTTCAATGATTTGGTGGCTTTTATGACATCAGGGCCTGTTATGGTTCAGGTCTTAGAAGGCGAAGGTGCTGTTTTAAAAAACCGTGAATTAATGGGGGCCACAAATCCTGCCGAAGCGGAAGCGGGGACTATTCGTGCCGATTTTGCGACCAGTATTGATGAGAATGCTGTGCATGGTTCTGATGCGGTTGAGTCAGCAGCACGTGAAATTGCTTATTTCTTTTCTGATGAAGAGCTTTGTGAACGCATCCGTTAAGCAAACGAAAATAAATCTACTCGATTTTGACAGAAAAGGCATGCAGGCCTTTTTTGTTGAAATTGGCGAAAAACCTTTTCGTGCCACCCAATTGATAAAATGGATTTATCAAGAAGGTGAGCATGATTTTGATCGCATGACGAATTTAAGTAAGTCGTTACGGGCTTATTTAACGGAGCATTGTTGCATTGTTGCGCCTGAGATTATTTTTGAGCAAGTCGCTAGTGATGGTACCCGTAAATGGGTCATTGAAATGGGCGGCGGCAATAAAGTTGAGGCGGTTTATATTCCTGAGGAAAATCGTGCAACGTTATGTGTGTCTTCACAAGTCGGCTGTGCTTTAGCATGTACTTTTTGTTCAACGGCACAACAAGGGTTTAATCGTAATTTAACCACGGCGGAGATTATTGGCCAGTTGATGGCGGCAAATGCACGCGTGGGTGAGCAAGGGCGAGTGACCAATGTTGTGATGATGGGGATGGGCGAGCCTTTATTGAATTTTGATAATGTGGTGCCTGCAATGAATTTGATGACCGAAGATTTTGCATTCGGTTTGTCGAAACGACGCGTTACGATTAGCACTTCAGGTGTCGTGCCGGCTATGTACCGCCTGACAGAAGTGTGTGATATTAGCATGGCGGTTTCTTTACATGCACCGACCGATGCCGTACGTGATATTTTGGTGCCGATTAATCAAAAATATCCATTACAGGAGTTGATGGCTGCTTGTAAAAAGTATATTGAGAGTTCGCCGCGTGGCTTTATTACATTTGAATATGTGATGTTAGAAGGTATTAATGATTCACTTGCCGATGCACGGGCATTAGTGAAGTTGCTCAAGCATGTACCGTCAAAAATGAATTTAATTCCCTTTAATCCTTTTCCTAATACGCAATATACCTGTTCTTCTAAGGAAGCCATTGAGCGCTTTCGCGATGTATTGTATAAAGCGGGGATTGTGACTACGATACGTAAAACGCGTGGGGAAGATATTGATGCTGCTTGCGGCCAATTGGTTGGTAAAGTACAGGATAAGAGTCGCCGTGCGGAACGTTTAGAGCGTATGGGGCTATCAACATGAAGTGTAAATCATTTGTTGCTTTATCGGTGCTAGGATTGTTAGTGGTTGCGTGTACATCGACTCATGAGCAACCTTATTATCAGCCTAAAAAAGTCACTGTAGAGCGTTCTGCTGAAGAGCGTGCTAAGTCTTTGACTGAGTTGGGGTTAGCTTATTATCAGTTGGGAAAATACCCTTATGCATTAGAAAATTTAGAGCGTGCATTGACGTTAGATGATAGTAATGCGGTAACTTATCAGTTAATGGCGTTGATTAATGTGCGTGAGAAAAACCCGCAGCAAGCGCAACGCTATTTTGATGAAGCCTTAGAAATAGCCCCTAATAACTTCGATATTGTGACATCGTATGCGGTGTTTTTATATGGTGAGCATCGGGATGCTGAGGCTTTACTTGAATTTAAGCGTATTATTAATGCCCCGTTTTATCGTAAGAAGTGGGTGGCATATACTTATTTGGGGCTATATGATTTAAAAAATCAGTTATTGCGCCCTGCTGAAATTAAGTTTTATAAGGCATTGCAACTATATGATGCTTATGCACCTGCCTTGCTGGAAATGGCAAAGATTCGCTATCGGCAACAGAAATTTATGTCGGCACGTGCTTTTATTGAGCGTTACTTTGGTAGTGCGGGTAAGACCTTAGAGGGGTTGGAGCTTGCCATTAAAATTGAACGTGCTTTACAAGATGGCGAGATGAGTGAGCAATATGAGCTGGAGTTAAAGCGAGCGTACCCTTTTTCTGATGCTGCGCAGGCATTGAAACGGTAAGTTTTTAGATAGGAAAGCGCGTGCTAGCAAATCTTAAGCTACGCAAAAATTTGGCCTCGGTTGAGGTCTGTTCGGGACATTATTTTATTAACGTCAAGAGTCTCTATTTTCTTGATATAAAACAATTTAAGAATTAAATAATATGGCAAAGAATATTCAGGCGATTCGTGGTATGCATGATGTATTACCTGAGCAAACATCGCGCTGGCAGTTTGTTGAGCAAACCTTAAGAGATGTACTCGGGGCTTATGGTTATGCAGAGATACGTTTACCTATTGTTGAAAAAACGGAACTTTTTAAGCGTTCTATTGGTGAAGTGACGGATATTGTTGAAAAGGAAATGTATACTTTCGATGATAGAAATGCCGATTCATTGACTTTGCGCCCTGAAGGTACGGCGGGCTGTGTCAGGGCGTGCCTTGAACATGGCTTATTGCATAACCAAGTACATCGGCTTTGGTATTATGGGCAGATGTTTCGTTATGAACGCCCACAAAAAGGCCGCTATCGTCAATTTATTCAATTAGGTGTAGAAACTTATGGTATGGAAGGCCCTGAGATTGATGCTGAGTTGATTATGCTCAGTCATCGCTTATGGCGGCGCTTAGGCTTGGATAATCTGGAATTGCAACTTAATTCTTTAGGGACGGTTGCAGAAAGGGCGGTGTATCGAGATAAATTGGTTGAATATTTTAATGCCAATTTAGACTTATTAGATAGTGATAGCAAGCGGCGCTTGCAAAGTAATCCATTGCGTATTTTAGATACTAAAAACCCTGAAATGCAGGAGTTGGTCAGCCATGCACCCGCTCTAATGGATTTTCTGGGGGCAGAAAGTAAAGCACATTTTAAAGGTTTGACGGATACTTTAGAGGCATTGCAGATTGACTATACAATTAACCAGCGATTGGTAAGAGGTCTGGATTATTATAGTAAAACTGTTTTTGAATGGGTCACAACGGAACTCGGTGCGCAAGGAACGGTATGTGCCGGTGGGCGTTATGATGGCTTGATTGAGCAGTTAGGTGGTAAGCCTAATTATGCGGTAGGCTTTGCTATGGGGATGGAGCGTTTGCTGGCTCTATTGGAATATCGTGATGATTTGCCGGTGGTTAAACCGGTTGATGCTTACCTCATTTTGGTGGGAGAAGCCGCCGAAAAAGCAGGTGTCATTTTGGCTGAACAGTTGCGAGATGCATTACCAAACTTACACTTACAAATGCATTGTGGTGCGGCTAGCTTTAAGAGCCAATTTAAAAAAGCCGATAAAAGCGGGGCAGATTATGCGCTGATTTTAGGTGAAGATGAGGTGGCCGATAATAAAATTAGCCTTAAATTTTTACGGCGCAATACGGAGCAGCGCACAGTTTCTTTTGCGGAACTGACTGAGCTATTACGAATTTAAAGAACACTAGATAAGGTAATAAAGTGGAAATTTACGAAACTGAAGAAGAACAGGTTGCAGCATTAAAAGATTGGTGGAAAGCAAATGGAACATCGGTTATTTCCGGGGTCGTTGGTGCTGTTATATTAGTGGGTGGTTGGAATTTTTGGCAAAGCTATCAGACCGAAAAAATGCAGCAGGCTTCTGCTGCCTATGAACAGCTAATTGCAGCATCAGCGGCAGGTAAGGCTGATTCGGTTGATGCTATTGCGTCTAAAATAACAACAAATTACGGTGCGACAGCTTATAGCGCGTATGCTTTATTATTTCAAGCTAAGGAAAAAGTAGATGCGCAAGATTTAGAGGCTGCTAAAGCGATTTTACAACAAGCGGTTGATACGGCGAGTGATAATGAGATTAAGCATGTTGCGCGTACACGTTTAATTAGAGTGCTATTGGCAAATAATGAATTTGAGCAGGGATTGCAAGCAATTGCAGATGTAGATCAATCTGCTTTAGGCGGGTTTGCCGGCGTTTATAATGAGCTTAAAGGTGATTTATATGTTGCTATGGCACGAGTTGGTGAAGCGCGTACGGCTTATCAAGCGGCTCTTAAGGCTGGCCAAGGTTCACCGTTATTGCAATTTAAATTAGATGATTTAACGGTCGCTGATAGCCCTATTGATGGTTAAAGCATTTTAAAAAATAATTCCCCTCTTTTTTCATCAAGAGGGGAGGCAGGTATTTTTACAATAAGGGGTAGGTTGTTGCCCATCAGCATAAAAAGATTGCCGTATTAATCGTGGTGCTTCTTTTTACTGATAAGAGGGAGCAAAGGCACATGGTATGTGGTTAAAATTTCATTAATAGCATCTTGGTTTTTATTAATCAACTGGTTTAATAAGGCTTTACGCTGTTTATCGCCATAGCGCACACCCATTGCCATTGAAAAATCAAATTTCATATTTTGGGTTGATTTCATGGGTAGCATTTTGTAAGCATCCGGTTGCTGTGCAACGATATAAGCCGCCATAGGACCCCATAAAATAACCATATCAATCTTGCCTGCTTGTAATTCTTTAGCAATCATCATACTGGTATTATTTTCATGGTCACCTGTCATGGTTTGATAAGGCACACCTTGCTCTAATAAGCCACTGTTTTGTAACCATGCGGTGCCAGGTCCTCGGTCAAACATGGCAATTTTTAAGCTATTTTGTTTGGACAATGGCAATGATCTAAGTTGTTCCGGAATAGTAATATTATCCCAGCCACGGCCTTTAGCAATTAGCAACACATAAGTTGAGCGATAGTAGGAGTGAGTGGTGGCAGTAAAGTCAAATCCCGCCGGAACGCCCATAATCACATCACATTTATATTGTTCGCTGTTATCAATTTTTGATTTTAAGGTATTGCGTACAAAGCCAATGCGCTGAGGAAACCAGTAATATTCAACTTCTTGACCTAGTTGCTTGGCAAAAAGCTCGGCAATCTTGTTTTCATAACCGTCTTGTTGCTTAGTGGAATAAGGCGGATTGAGTGGGTCGGCGCATACTCTAAATTTTTTTTCAGCTTTAAGCTTGGTCGCAACGGCAATATTTTGAGTGGCCTTTGCTTTTTTTGGGATAGTTGGTTTTAGTACATGAACGTTTTCTGAGGAGCTAAGATGCTTAGCTGAGGTATTTGGTTTTGTGTTTGTTTGACAGGCTACCAGAGTTGTCAAAGCTAATGCAGGGATTAGGTATTTTGTTTTTGTTGCAAATGACATTTTATTGTCCTTAAGAAAACAGTCGTTTTGATTAGGTTATATTTTACTGTAATAAAGAGAAAAGCCGCAGGCCTAAATTAGTTTTTTAAGCAAAGTAGTAAAAACAAAAAAGCCCCGACTAATAAAATATTAGTCGGGGCTTTTGCTAAATTAATCTAAAAATCAGATTATTATTTGCCGGGCAGTGCGAATACTGTGAATACGCCACCTAATTTAGTGAAAGAGCTTAGACTTCTGTAAGCTCCCACTGCTCCTAGACCTTCAGAGTTAGAATCATCTTCACCTGAATCAAGTCCTGCTGCGATACCGATACCAGCCCAGCCGCCGATACCTGATAAGACACCTACGTATTGCTTGCCTTTATAAGCCCAAGTATTGACGTTACCGATGATACCTGAAGGTGTTTTGAATTTGTATAATTCTTTACCTGTTTTCGCATCAACTGCTTTTAGGTAACCTTCAAGTGTACCGTAGAATACGATACCACCCGCTGTTGCAACGGAACCAGACCAAACGGAGAATGTTTCTTTGTTAGACCAGACGATTTTACCTGTTGTTGCATCCCAAGCAGTAAACTGACCTAGGTTGGTCGAACCGTCTTTTTTACCTGTTAATACGTCACCACCAGCTGGCATCATAGTCAGTGTAGCACCAACATATGGTTGACCTGCTGTGTAGGATACTTCAAATGGTTCGTAATCCATGCAAAGGTGGTTTGCAGAAATATAGAACATTTTAGTTTGTGGTGAGTAAGATACAGGCTGTTGGTTTTTAGAACCTAATGCAGCAGGACAAACGCCTTCTGTATTTTCATCTTCACCATTTTGCTCTGTACTGAACTCAGATACAACTTGTGGGCGACCTGATTTCATATCAACATGTGAAGCCCAGTTAACTGTTTTATCAAATTTTTCAGCAACTAATAATTCACCTGTTACGCGGTCTAGGGTGTAACCGAAACCATTGCGGTCAAAATGCACGACTGTTTTACGCATTTTGCCACCAATTTTTTGATCAGCTAGAACCACTTCATTGATACCATCAAAATCCCACTCATCATGTGGCGTCATTTGGTATACCCATTTTACTTCACCGGTGTCAGCATCACGCGCCCATAAAGACATAGACCATTTGTTGTCACCAGGACGTTGGACAGGATTCCATGTAGAGGGGTTACCTGACCCGTAATACACTAGGTTTAGATCTGGGTCA
>JALSIU010000297.1 GCA_026989715.1 Methylomonas sp. | reverse complement strand
GATAATTTGTCACTCACTTTATCAACATGTTCATTCGTGATTTGTGAAATATGCACCAAACCATCTTTACCCGGCAAAATCGTAACAAACGCGCCAAAATCCATCAAACGCACAACTTTACCTTCATAGGTTTTACCGACTTCAACTTCTGCCGTAATTTCTTCAATAATCTTCTTAGCAGCTTCGCCAGCTGCTCTGTCTACCGAAGAAACATTCACGATACCATCGTCCGTTAAATCAACCGTAGCACCTGTTTCTTCCGTAATACCCCGAATCGTTGCACCACCTTTACCGATAACTTCACGGATTTTGCTCGGGTCAATTTTGAAAGTAATAATTCTCGGCGCATAATCTGACATCTCTTCACGAGTAGAAGCAAGTGCCTTATTCATTTCATCCAAAATATGCAAACGACCAGCTTTTGCCTGCTCTAAAGCAACACCCATAATTTCAGAAGTAATACCTTCAATTTTGATATCCATTTGTAAAGCAGTAATCCCTTCTGCCGAGCCTGCCACTTTAAAATCCATATCACCTAAGTGATCTTCATCTCCCATAATGTCAGATAATACCGCAAATTCATCCCCTTCTTTAATCAAGCCCATCGCAATACCGGCTACCGGTGCTTTAATAGGCACCCCTGCATCCATTAATGCCAAACTTGTACCACACACAGAAGCCATTGAGCTAGAACCATTTGATTCGGTAATCTCTGAAACCACTCGTAGCGTATAGGGAAACTCTGTCATATCAGGCATAACAGCCGCAACACCACGCTTTGCCAACCGGCCGTGACCAATTTCACGACGCTTCGGTGAACCTACAAAGCCTGTTTCACCCACACTGTATGGAGGAAAGTTATAATGCAACATAAATGGCTCTTTATATTCACCCGCCAAAGCATCAATAATCTGCGCATCACGTTCTGTACCCAGCGTTGCAACAACTAACGCCTGTGTTTCACCGCGTGTAAATAAGGCAGAACCATGTGTGCGAGGTAACACACCTGTCCGTACTGCAATAGGCCTAACTACATCTAAGTCACGACCATCAATACGTTTTTTATCTGTCAAAATGGCAGTGCGCACCACACGTTTTTCAATTTCTTCAATAATGTCACGAATATCAGACTCAGCATATTGCTCATCAGCTGTCAGCGATTCAACAACAGCAGATCTAATGTCACTTAATTTGTCTTGACGCACTAATTTTTCAGCAATTTGATACGCTGACTTAATAGCATCTTCAACTTCCGCAACCACTTTAGCCTCTAATGCGGTATCAGCAACAGGTGCTTCCCATTGATAAAGTGGCGTATTGACTTCAGCCGCAAATTCATTAATGGCTGTAATGGCCACTTGCAATTGCTCATGCCCAAATAATACCGAACCTAACATGACTTCTTCAGTTAAATTATCCGCTTCCGACTCTACCATCAAAACAGCTTGGTCAGTACCGGCAACAACCAAATCCAATAATGAATCTTCTAACTGCTCTTTGCTAGGGTTTAATAAATACTCCCCCTCTTTATAACCCACCCGAGCGGCACCAATAGGACCATTAAAAGGTAAGCCTGAAACGGCCAATGCAGCTGAAGCACCCAATAAGGCAGGAATTTCAGGATCAACATCAGGATTTAGTGAAACAACCGTAATAATAATTTGAACTTCATTAGTATACCCATTTGGAAATAATGGGCGAATAGGCCTATCAATTAAACGCGAAGTTAATGTTTCCGTTTCCGATGGGCGGCCTTCACGTTTAAAAAATCCGCCAGGAATTTTACCGGCGGCATACGCTTTTTCTTGATAGTTAACCGTCAATGGAAAAAAGTCTCCACCGTTAGCTTCTTTTTTACCAACTACTGATACTAAAAGCGATGTACCTTCGACATCAATCATGACTGCGCCACTTGTTTGGCGGGCAATTTCACCTGTTTCAATGCTGACTAATTGTTGACCGTATTGAAATTCTTTTCTGATTGGTTTCAGATTCACTATTGTTTTTCCTTCGTTTTAAAAATTGGATATGAGGAGTGCAATCCAAGAATAAGGCAATAAAAAAGCGGTCAAAACGACCGCTTTTTATTAATAACTTATTTACGTAAGCCTAGACGTGCAATTAAAGACTTATAACGCTCTACATCTTTTCTTTTTAAGTAATCCAGCAACTTACGACGCTGGTTAACCATTCTTAAAAGTCCACGACGTGAGTGGTTGTCTTTTTTATGTTCGGCAAAGTGCGGCGCTAAATGAAGAATATGTGCTGTTAATAAAGCAACCTGCACTTCCGGCGAACCGGTATCAGTGTCAGTTAAACGATATTCTTCAACAACTGCTTTTTTTTGTTCTGCTGTAAATGGCATTTTAATCCCTATGATTAATAATTATTGAGCCGTAGCTCTCGTTAATATGCTTCCACGATAGGGTGTAGAAACACGAAAATTTTTTAAAAATTTGTTTAAGTCAATTATAATTTAAACAACTTTCTAGGCTGTATTTTATCATCCATTAAGATTTCACCCAAGCCTAAAAACTGTTTATCATGATATAAGCGACACATACCCTGATGCTCACCACTAAATTGACTGGCAATTTTCTGCCCCTGTCGCACCAAGTCCGCCTCAAATTGAGAAACATGCATAGCAGGAAAGACTTGCAACGGCTGATCTACAGCAAGCATAATATGCATTGCAGTCTCCGGTGTCATAGACTGCAATGCTTCAATAGTATAAGCGCTCGTCAAAGAAAACTGCCCGGCAGTGGTACGCCTTAATGCTTTTACCGTCCCGCCACAGCCTAATTTATGGCCAATATCTTCAGCAAGCGTTCTGATATAAGTCCCTTTCGAACAACGCACCTCTAAAGTCAGTAAATTCTCTTTAAAATCAATGCATGTAATCGCATAAATCGTTATATTACGCGCTTTACGCTCAACAGTAATACCTGCGCGGGCAAGTTCATACAATTTTTTACCCTTAATTTTTAAAGCAGAATACATCGGCGGCACTTGCTCAATCTCACCGACAAAGGAGCTCAAACAAGCCTCTAATTGCTCCTGACTAATATCAGGCACTACCTTTTCCTCTATGACCGCACCTTCAATATCACCGGTATCGGTCATAAGCCCTAACTGAATAACGGTTTGATATTGTTTATCATCGGCCAACATATAAGCAGAAGCTTTAGTCGCCTCCCCTAAGCAAATAGGCAACAAGCCGGTTGCTAAAGGATCTAAACTCCCCGTATGGCCTGCTTTATTGGCATTATAAAGACGCTTTACTTCTTGCAAAGCCTTATTGGAACTAACGCCTTGTCGTTTATCCAATAATACAATACCATGAATATCACGCCCTTTTTTACGCCTTGCCATATCAGCTAATCATCAGCCTTTGATGGCAAATCAGATAGTAACTCGGAAACCCGCATACCTGTTTCAAAAGAATTGTCGTAATAAAACTTAATATACGGCACGCTTCTTAAGCGCATACGCCGCCCCATTTCCGACCGAATATAAGGAACCGCCTCATTCAACCACGTCAGGTTATCTTTTTGCTCTTGCGCATCAGCACCGAGTACCGTGATATATATTTTAGCAGTCGCCAAATCTTTACTTAACTCAACCTCATTCACGGTAACAAAACCAATGCGCGGATCTTTAATACCTTGCTGCAAAATAATAGCCAACTCTTTCTGCATTTGCGAGGCCACCCGCGCACTGCGACTAAACTCTCTCGCCATTATAATTCACGCTGCACTTCAAAACGCTCAAAAACCTCAATCTGGTCACCTACTTTGACATCATTGTAATTCTTTACTCCGATACCACACTCCATACCCATTTTGACTTCATTCGCATCATCTTTAAAGCGACGCAATGATTCTAATTGACCTTCGTAGATAACAACATTATCACGCAAAACACGAATAGGTAAATTACGCTTAACAAAGCCATCGACAACCATACAGCCCGCAATTAAGCCAAACTTAGGTGAGCGAAATACATCGCGCACCTCTGCTAAACCAACAATTTTCTCTTTGACTTCAGGTGACAACATACCACTCAGTGATTTTTTCACTTCATCAATAGCATCATAAATCACACTGTAATAATGTAAATCAATTTCTTTTTCAGCAATTAATTTTCTAGCAGTCGCATCAGCACGCACATTAAAACCTATCAAAACAGCAGCCGAAGCTAATGCTAAGTTAGCATCACCTTCATTAATTCCCCCAACACCACCATAAACAACCTTAACAGACACTTCATCAGTAGAGAGCTTCACTAATGATTCACGTAAAGCCTCTAAACTTCCTTGCACATCAGTTTTAATAATCACATTTAAGGTAGAGGTCTCACCTGCCGCCATTTTGGAAAAGACCTCTTCCATCTTCGCCGCCTGTTGTGCAGCAACACGCGAAGATTTATGCTTATCTTCTCTATGCTCAGCCAACTCTCTTGCCGCTCTTTCATTGGTGACAACAATAAAATCATCGCCGGCATTAGGTGTACCTGATAAACCCAGAATTTCTACCGGTGAAGAAGGCCCTGCTTTTTTCAGTTTAGTGCCATTTTCATTAAACATGGCACGCACACGCCCATATTCATGACCACACAAGACAATCTGCCCCTGCTCCAAAGTTCCTTTTTGCACCATAATCGTTGCAACCGCACCACGACCTTTATCCAATCTTGATTCAATGACCAAGCCTGATGCTTTACCTTCATTGGGCGCTTTCAATTCTAAAATTTCAGCTTGCAAAATGAGAGATTCGATTAACTCATCCACTCCTTCACCTGTTTTAGCAGAAACCTTCAAAAATTGCACATCACCGCCCCATTCCTCAGGTACGACTTCAATGCTTGCCAATTCCTGCATGACTTTATCAGGGTTTGCTTCGGGTTTATCAATTTTATTAATTGCAATAATCATCGGCACGTCCGCTGCTCGCGCGTGCTCAACCGCTTCTTTAGTTTGCGGCATAACACCATCATCTGCCGCAACAACAACAATAACGACATCGGTTACATCCGCTCCACGCGCGCGCATCGCGGTAAAAGCAGCATGCCCCGGTGTATCTAAAAAGGTAACCGCGCCATGATCGGTCTTAACCTGATAAGCTCCGATATGCTGCGTAATTCCACCCGCCTCGCCTGAAGCAACACGCGTTTCACGAATATAATCCAATAGTGAAGTCTTACCGTGATCAACATGCCCCATAATCGTAACGATAGGTGCTCTTGGAAATTCTTCACGATCATCATCTTCAGTATGCTCTGCCAACATATCTGTTTCATGATCATCTTCACTAATCATAATGGGGTTATGTCCCATTTCCTCAACCAAAATGACCGCCGTTTCCTGATCGATACTTTGGTTAATCGTTGACATAATGCCTAGCTTCATTAAATGCTTTATCACCTCAGCGGCTTTCACACTCATTTTCTGAGCTAACTCAGACACCATGATATTTTCAGGAATCTGAACATCCTTAGCAACTACCTCAGTCGGCATTTCAAAAGCATGCTTAGTCTCCACAGAAAATTGTTGCTCCTGCTTACCTCGGCCTTTGCGCCCCTTTTTACCATAATTAGCCTTGCCACCACCTGCAGGTTTATCAGCTCGGCGATGCACCGTTGCCGCCTTGTCTGCCGGTTTCGCTCGCCCACCTGCCGGTGCAGGTCTATTATTGCTCCCACCAGCAGGTTTTCTTGCACCACCTGAGCTCTTTCTTTCTGCAGCGGCTTTTTTAGCGGCGGCTTGCTTTCTGACCTTCTCAGCATTACGCTCTACCGAAGCCTCCAACCTTTTTGCTTTTTCAGCAACAAGACGCTCCGCTTCGGCGGCTTTTTCTTTTTTAACACGCTCAGCAATAGCCTCATCTTCCAGCTTTTTCTGAGCCGCCAATTTAGCATCTAACTCCGCTTTATCCCTAGCCGATTTCTCTCTATGCAACTGCTCTTCCGCTTCCTGCTTTTTAGCACGCTCTTCTAAATCTTTTTTAACACGCTCCAACTCAGCACGCTCTTCTGCAGATACCGCCTCTTCACGCTTAATATAGGTTTTCTTTTTATTAACTTGAATGTTAATCGTTTTAGTATCTTTACCGGGAGTCGTTCCTTGCTTCAGGCTTGTAACCGTTCGACGCTTTAAGGTCACTTTTTTAGCGGCAGCCCCTTCAGCCAGTTCGCCTTCTTTACCATGCAATTTCCTTAAATGCGCCAATAAGGTCATTTTTTCATCTTCACTCACTAAATCTTCAGCCTTATGCGCAGAAATTCCCGCCTCTTGCATTTGCTCTAATAATCGGTCTAGAGGTATACCGACTATACCAGCTAATTCTTTTACTGATTTATCACTCATTTTTCGCCCTCACCGTTATCACCAGCAAACCAAGGTTCGCGTGCTTTCATAATCAATTTAGCTGCCAACTCTTCATCCATTCCCGCAACATCAAGCAAATCATCCACTGCCTGCTCTGCCAAATCATCCATTGTTATAATACCTTTAGCAACCAGCTCATGCGCCAAACTCTCAGACACCCCTTCCATCGCCAATAAATCTTCCGCAGGTTCTGCCGTCTCAATTTTCTCTTCGGAAGCAATCGCATTGATTAAAAGTATATCTTTAGCGCGTGAGCGCAAAGTCTCTACCAATTCGGCATCAAATCCTTCAATTTCCAACATTTCACTACTAGGAACATAAGCAATCTCTTCAACCGAATTAAAACCGACCTCAACCAACACGGTTGCAATATCATTATCAACATTCAGCTGCTCTTTAAACTTCTCAACCAACTGCGTCAATTCTTTTTCAGTATCCTTATTAACTTCCTCTGCATCCTTGACATTCAACTCCCAGCCTGTCAATTCGGTCGCTAAACGTACATTTTGCCCACCGCGCCCAATTGCTTGCGATAAACTATCTGAAGAAACCGCTATATCCATCGTATGTTTATCCTCATCCACAACGATAGATTCAATTTCTGCCGGTGCCATTGCATTAATCACAAACTGAGCGTCATTTTCATTCCACAAAATAATATCGACCCGCTCACCATTTAATTCATTAGAGATAGTTTGTACCCGAGAGCCTCGCATACCAACACAAGCTCCCACAGGGTCAATACGTGGATCATTACTACGCACGGCAACTTTTGCCCTAGAACCGGGGTCACGTGCCGCACCTAATAAATCAATCAGACCCTCACCAACCTCAGGTATCTCCAGCCTAAACAAAGCCAATAATAATTCCGGCGCTGTACGGCTCACAAATAATTGCGGCCCGCGCGTTTCCGTACGCACTTCTTTTAAATAACCACGAATGCGATCACCGACACGCACCGTCTCACGCGGAATCATTTGATCTCTGGCAATAAAGGCATCGGCATTACCCCCTAAGTCAATATAAACATTCCCTTTTTCAATACGTTTAATGACCCCGGTGACCAACTCACCGACTCTATCTATATAGGCATCGGCTATTTTCTTACGCTCCGCTTCACGCACTTTATGAATAATGACCTGCTTAGCGGATTGTGCAGAAATACGGCCAAATTCAACGGACTCAATTTCATCTTCAATAAAATCACCGACCTCTATACTAGGCTCATCAATTTGTGCGGCATTTAATGAAATTTGTGTTGTTGGAAACTCGACACCATTTGGAAACTCTTCACTTTCCTCAACAACCTGCCAGCGTCTATAAGTGGTATACCCCCCCGTTGAACGGTCAATTATAACACGTGCTTTAATAGGAAATTCATAGCTCGATACTGTTGCACTTTCCAATGCCGTCTCAATTGCCTCAAAAATAATTTCTTTATCAATGTCCTTTTCATTAGAAAAAACATCAACAACCAATAAAACTTCTTTATTCGCCATCAAGACCTCCTTTATATTGAATAGTCTGGTTCAAGCCGTGCTTTTGACATTGCTTGAAATGGAATTCTATAAACCTGACCATCCTGTTGCAGATAAACTTTGCCATCTTCAACTTTTTCGATCAAACCTGTTATTTTACGCCTACCTTCTACCGGTTTAAATAAGTTAACATGCACAACAGAGCCAATAAATTGCTCAAACTGCTTTAATTTAAATAACGGCCTATCCATACCGGGTGACGAAACCTCTAAGTTATACTCACCGGAAATCGGATCTTCAACATCCAAGACCCCGCTTACCTGATGACTCACCTTAGTACAGTCCTCCATGCCAACACCGTGCTCAGTATCAATATAAATACGCAAAAACCCATGTTTCGGGTGCGAGCTATATTCAACCCCCACGCACTCATAGCCTAGCCCTTCCACGACCGGCTCTATCAATTCAAGCAAATGTTCAGGAGCTTGCTTCATTTCGCCTCACTTTCTTACACACATAAAAAAAGAGGCTAAAGCCCCTTACATATAAAACCGATATAATATACATATCCTCCAGAAACATAAAAGCCCCTAAAGAGGGGCTTTAAAATATCTGGTAGCGGGGGCAGGATTTGAACCTACGACCTTCGGGTTATGAGCCCGACGAGCTACCAAGCTGCTCCACCCCGCGATTGATTTTTAGTATTATAACGACATTCTCACTTATAGCAAGCATTATTTAATAACTAACTTAAATACATTAAAACCAAACCGGCAAAGACACCCGCAATCACATCATCCAGCATAATCCCCAAACCACCTGACACCTGCTCATCAATCCACTTAATAGGCCATGGTTTCACAATATCAAAGAGCCGAAATAAAACAAAACCCATGAAAAGATTTTGCCAAGAAAAGGCCACAAACCACATGGTAATCAGCAAGCCCGCAATTTCATCCCATACAATGCCGCCAAAGTCATGCTCGCCCAACTTATCTGCCGCCTGCCCACAAATCCAAACCCCCAACGCAGAACACAACACCGTCATAATGGTATAAATCAAAATATTAGTTTGTACCAACATCAAATAAATGGGAATTGCCGCTAAAGTCCCAAACGTCCCCGGAGCTTTCTTAGCCAGCCCCGAACCAAAACCAAAAGCAAGGCACAAAACCGGGTCAGACATAATCTGCCGTACCGTCAACTGATTCTTTCCTATCTTCATCATTAATCACCACCCTTTACAAAATGCTCAAAACCATTGTTCAAAAATTCAGACTCAACCCCATGACGTACCAACCTCAAACCACTCTCCCGCTCAATTACACCAATACACGTACACGCCATATTTAATTGCACGGCCTTCGCAGGCGAAAGACTAAAACACAGCTCATAATCATCCCCAGCCACTAGCGGCAACGCCCAGTCACCCGTCGCACCAATATACTCCTTAACCGCCTTAGATAATGGCAACTGCTGATAATCTAAACACGCACCGACTCCACTCTGAGCGAGAATATGCCGCAAGTCGGCTGCCAAGCCATCCGAAATATCAACACAGGCATTCGCCAAACCTCGTAAAAGCAAACCCTCCTTAATACGCGGCGCAGGGCAATTAAATCGTTGCAAAACATAGCTATCATCACCACAGTCATAACCCTGTTTAACTTTCAAGCCTAGCCCTGCATCACCCACATGACCTGTCACATAAATCAAATCACCAATCTGAGCAGTCGAACGCCGTAACGCTTCTCCTTTCGGTACGCTCCCCATAGCCTGTACCGTTAAGGTCAATGGCCCAGATGTCGTATCACCGCCAATCAAATCAATTGCATACTGATCGGCCAAATTAAATAAGCCTTTAGCAAAAGCTTGCAGCCAAGCAGAATCAATTTCCGGCAGTGTCAATGCCAAAGTCACTGCGATCGGCTCCGCCCCCATGCTTGCCAAATCACTCAGATTAACTGCCAATAATTTATACCCTAAATGCTCAGGGTCTACATCAGCAAAGAAATGGATATTTTCCACCATGGTATCGGTCGTAATCGCCAACTCATAGCCTTCCGGCACCGACAATAGCGCACAATCATCGCCCACTGATAATTGCGTATTTTTATGCCTAGCAGGGCGAGTAAAATACTGCTTTATCAGCTCAAATTCCGTTGCAACCATCCCTTATCGCGCCTGTAACTGCTGTAAAGCCTGCTTATTCGCTTTTAATTCCGACTCCATCTCTAGCCACTTAGCACGCGAAATTGGCGACGCATTAACTTGCTCTTTAACCTTACGCAACTGAAAACGCCCAGAGTCACCCGACAATTTAACAATCTCTGTTTCTTTTTCCTTCTGCTCAGACATCCCTGCCAATAACTGCTGATTACGCAATTTATGCTGGCGTATTTTTTCATTTAAGCGTGCAAATGCCACATCTGATTCTTGAGCACGCTGCAGCCTGTGCGCCTGCAAACGCTGTGCCTCAACATAATGCCCTTTTACCAAAACTTTTGCCGTCGCATTTTTAGGGCAACTCCCTGTTTTATAGATAACCTTACCCTGCAATTCACACTTGGTAATCGCCATGACCCATTGCCCAAAGCCCAATAGCAAAACAAATATTACACCACGCATACCACACCTCATTTTCCTATACTCATCAACCATTCCATTTGCAAATTACCCCACTATGGCATTAAAAATTTATACAAAACAATACCAATCAGTAATATCAAAACAACAGCCCAACCGATAATATCCATATAGTCACGTAATTTTGCTTCAAAACTTGCGCCTCCCCATGACAATAAGCCGGCGACCAAGAAAAATCGGCCACCCCGGCCAATAAACGATGCCAAAACGAAAGGTAAAAATAACATAGACAAAGCCCCCGCAGCAATGGTAAAAACCTTATAGGGGATAGGTGAAAATCCTGCCACAAAAACCGCCCAAAAACCCCAACGCGCAAACCACTGCTCTGCCAACTGATATTTTGCCCAATAGTGCGAATCTTGTAGCCACGGCTGAATCATATCAAAAGCAAAAAAACCAATGGCATAGCCAAGCATCCCCCCTAAAACCGATGCAATCGTTGTAATTAACGCCAAACGCCAAGCCTTATCTTGTTGCGCTAAAACCATAGGTACCAGCATGACATCAGGCGGAACCGGAAAAAAA
>JALSIU010000296.1 GCA_026989715.1 Methylomonas sp. | reverse complement strand
AGGCGAAGCAACCGGTTTTACCTCAACAACCGGCGTAGCAACTACTTCCTTTTGCACTTCTAAAGTAACGATTAAAGTCCCTTCTGATACCTTGTCCCCTACTTTGACAAAAACATCTTTTACAATGCCTGTTTCAGTTGCAGGCAAATCCATGCTAGCCTTATCTGTTTCCAAAACAGCCAGAGTCTGCTCTTTAGCAACACTATCCCCTGTTTGCACGGATACTTCGATGACATCAATATCCGCCACACCCCCGACATCCGGAACTTTTACCTCAATAACTTCAACAGCCGTAGCAGGCGCATTGGTAACGGGCTCTTCTGTCGCCGCTACCGGCTCAATTTTAAGGTTTTCAGTATTGTCTGTTACATCCATGTTCACGTCCGCATCATTTGCTTCGACCGTGACCACTAAAGAGCCTTCCGAGACTTTATCCCCTACCTTGACATGTACCGCAGTAATAATTCCAGCCGCAGTAGAAGGCAAATCCATACTGGCTTTATCGGTTTCCAATACAGCTAATGTCTGCTCTTCAGTAACAACATCCCCCACTTTCACTAATACTTCAATGACATCAATATCAGCAACATCACCGACATCAGGCACTTTTACTTCTGTTAATAGAGTCATAATTTGTTCTTTTGTTAGATTAACCAAGGCGCAACGATTTCAGGATTAATATTATATTTAGCAATTGCCTCATCTATTTTAACAGCATCGAACTCCCCTTTATCTGCCAAACTCTTTAATGCAGCAATCGTAATATGATACCGATCCACTTCAAAGAAATGACGCAATTGCTCACGCGTGTCCGAACGACCAAAACCATCTGTCCCCAATACCGTGTAATCTGCCTTAATATAAGGTCGAATTTGCTCTGCAAAAGCACGAACATAATCAGTCGCGGCAATGACAGGAATTTCTGCTTTCGTTATGCATTTTTCTACATGTGATACACGTGCTTTGGCCGTGGGGTGCAACCTATTCCAACGTACAACAGACTGACCTTCACGCGCTAGTTCGGTAAAACTAGGGCAACTCCACAAATCCGCTTCAACTCCCCATTCATCACGCAACATCTCAGCCGCCGCCATCACTTCACAAAAAATAGTCCCTGAACCCAGCAATAATACTTTAGGGGTTTTCTTACGACTGATACCGGATTGAAACAAATACATGCCTTTTAAAATATCTTGCTCCACCCCTTCCGGCATCGGCGGCTGGTCATAATTTTCATTCATAACCGAAATATAATAAAAAATATCTTCTTGCTCAGCATACATGCGACGCAGACCGTCTTGTATAATCACCGCCAACTCATAAGCAAAAGTCGGATCATAAGAAATACAATTAGGAACAGTCGCCGACATCATATGGCTATGTCCATCTTCATGCTGCAAACCTTCGCCGTTCAAAGTGGTACGCCCTGCCGTCCCGCCTAATAAGAATCCACGGGTACGTTGATCGGCAGCTGCCCAAATCAAATCCCCGACACGCTGAAAGCCGAACATTGAGTAGTAAATAAAGAAAGGAATCATCGGTACGCCATGTGTAGAATAAGATGTACCTGCCGCAATCCAGTCACATAAACCACCAGCTTCATTAATCCCTTCTTGTAATACCTGGCCGGCTTTATCTTCTTTGTAAAACATCAACTGTGCTGCATCTTGCGGCGTATATAACTGCCCTACTTGTGACCAAATACCTAACTGACGAAACATGCCTTCCATACCAAAGGTACGTGACTCATCAGGCACAATTGGCACAATACGCTCACCAATTTTTTTATCTTTTACCAGAATATTTAAAATTCTGACAAAGGCCATTGTGGTCGAAATGCCATGCCCTGCTTTTGTGCCATCCAAAATGGCTTGGAATGCACTCAACTGAGGAATATCCAATGCCTCTGCCGTTTGTCGGCGCACAGGAATGTTACCCCCTAATGCAGCACGACGCGCTTGCATATATTTTAACTCTTCTGAGTCTTCGGCAAATTTCAAATAAGGCAAACTTTCTAGTTCATCATCTTTCACCGGCAACTGCCATCTATCGCGAATATTAGCGATGGAGTGCATGCTCATTTTTTTCTGCTGATGGCTTGTATTCTGCGCTTCACCCGAATCGCCCATGCCATAGCCTTTAATGGTTTTAGCTAGAATAACAGTTGGTTGACCAGTATGTTTTACAGCTGCGTGATAGGCAGAAAAAACCTTAATCGGATCATGTCCACCACGGTTTAGACCCCATATATCTCGGTCAGTATATTCTTCAACCAACGCTTGCAACTCAGGCGTATTAAAGAAAAACTCACGCACATAAGCCCCATCTTTTGATTTGAAGTTTTGATAATCACCATCCACACATTCCATCATGCGCTTCATAATCAAACCTTCTTTATCTTTTGCTAAGAGCGCGTCCCAATGTCTGCCCCATATGACTTTAATCACATTCCAGCCGGCACCACGGAAACTGCCCTCTAGCTCTTGAATAATTTTGCCGTTACCACGCACCGGCCCATCAAGGCGTTGCAAATTACAGTTTACAACAAAGATAAGATTATCTAGCTTCTCTCTCCCTGCCATATTAATAGCACCTAATGTTTCAGGCTCATCCGTTTCACCATCGCCTAAAAAGGCCCAAACCTTACGCGCTTCCGTTTGTGCCAAGCCACGACTTTGCATATAACGCATAAAACGTGCTTGATAAATGGCCATAATAGGCCCTAAACCCATGGATACTGTCGGAAATTGCCAAAAATCAGGCATAAGCCATGGATGCGGATAAGAGGATAATCCATTGCCGCCCACTTCTTGCCGGAACTGATTCATGGTATCATCAGAAAAACGCCCTAATAAATAGGCACGCGCATAATCTCCAGGGCAAGAATGGCCTTGTACAAACACCATATCACCGCCATGCTCATCCGTTGGCGCATGCCAAAAGTGATTATGGCCAATATCGTATAAAGTCGCTGCCGAAGCAAAACTCGCGATATGTCCGCCTACATTGGTCTTTTTGTTGGCTCTCAACACCATCATCATGGCATTCCAACGCACATAAGAACGAATTTTTCGCTCTATGGTGGTCATACCGGGATATTTGGGTTGTTGTTCCACCGGAATGGTATTGATATACGCAGTGGTCGCACTAAATGGAATATCAGCACCGGTTTGCCTTGCCATTTCAACCAATTGTCCGATGATAAACTGGACACGTTCATTACCATCTTGCTCTTGAATAGAACTTAGCGCCTCTAACCACTCTTTTGTTTCTTCCGGATCAATATCAAGCTGATCTAACTTATTGGCATTCAAACCATTACTCATCCCATACTCCTGCGACTTTATATAGTGCTGATTGCAACACTATAAATACTGCTTTTACCTAAAATTAAGAAAGGATGTGAGTCATGATAAATACACAATTCACCATTCAGCACATCCTTAAGATTTTTTTATTAATACTCACTGTCAGGTTTAAATTTATTCATGCCAAAACCATAAAATTAAAGCTTCATGCACATAAATCCAAACCTACAACCCTATCAACTATCCCTTTGCATTCGACACCGCTTCTTTTGCCAATGCAGTAATCACATCCCAGTCTTTATTTTTAACCGCATCCGCTGGAACCAACCAAGACCCACCCACACAAGCGACATTCTTCAATGCCAAGTAGTCATTATAATTAGCAGGCGAAATGCCACCTGTTGGGCAAAAAGTAATTTGCGGAATAGGACCTGCAATGCCTTTTAGTAGAGGAATACCACCCGCCGCTTCTGCCGGAAAGAATTTAAAATGATCCAAGCCATATTCCATGCCGGTCATTAATTCAGAAACCGATGCAATTCCCGGAATCAAAGCAATTTCACTATGATTAGCCGCGTCTAAAAGCTTAGGCGTTAAACCTGGGCTAATAGCAAAAACAGCCCCTGCATCAGCCACTGCTTTTAATTGCTCAGGCGTAGTAATTGTACCTGCACCAACCAAAGCTCCTTCGACTTCTTGGCTAATCGCTCTGATAGAGTCCATCGCCGCTGCCGTACGCAATGTAATCTCTAATACTTTAATACCACCTGCCATTAATGCCCTAGCCAAAGGCACAGCATCGGCGGCATCTTGAATGACCATGACAGGCATCACAGGTGAAGCATTTAAAACATCAGAAGGTTGAACTTTCCAGTTATTAATAGTCATATTATTTTTATTGAGTCAGTTTTTAATTATATTGAGTAACGGTTATTTTTTAACGCGACAATACAGGTTGTCTTCATCGAATAAATTAGTCGCCCCTGTTTCTGCTGATGAAGCTCCCATACGGAAAGCGCCAAACATTTCACGCCCCATTCCCCAATGGTGATCTCTTGCGCTATTTTCTTCAGGTTTACGCGCATTAAATTCATCCGCATCCATCAGCACATTGACATCGCCTGTCTGAGTATTTAATTGGATAATATCGCCATCACGTACTTTTGCCAATGGTCCACCTTCAGCACATTCAGGGCACATATGAATCGCAGAAGGGACTTTTCCAGAGGCGCCAGACATACGACCATCGGTCACAATAGCCACTTTAAAGCCTTTATCCTGTAAAGAACCCAATAATGGTGTTAGCTTGTGCAGTTCAGGCATGCCATTAGATTTCGGCCCTTGAAACCGCAGAATAACAATAAAATCACGTTCTAAATCACCCCGATGAAAAGCAGCAACAACATCATTTTGATCATCAAACACCAATGCAGGTGCTTCTACGACCTGATGCTCCTCTGCAACCGCCGAGACTTTAGAAATACCACGCCCTAAATTTCCGCGCATAACATGCAATCCACCGCTGGCAGCAAAAGGTTTTTCTATTGAGCTGATAACCTCAGTATCCAAAGAAGCAGCAGGAGCCGCTTCCCATTTCAATTGGCCATTATCTAAACGCGGCTCTTGCGAATAACTTCCCATTCCACGCTCATTTGCAACCGTTAACACCTCTTCATGCAAGAAGCCACCTTTTAATAACTCAGCAATTAATACGCCCATACCACCAGCCGCTTGAAAATGGTTAATATCAGCTTGGCCATTAGGATAAACACGCGCTAATAAAGGCACTGCATGCGATAACTCATTAAAGTCATCCCAGTTAATTTCAATACCGGCAGCCCGAGCAATGGCAACAATATGCATCGTATGATTGGTTGAGCCTCCTGTTGCTAATAGACCCACAATCGCATTCACAATGGCTTTTTCATCAATCACCCGGCCTAAAGGACGATAATCATCACCTAATGCGGTAAATTTTAAAACTTGCCGTGCCGCTTCTTTAGTCAACTCATCACGCAATGGTGTATAAGGGTTAATAAATGAACTACCGGGAAGATGCAGGCCCATAATCTCAACCATCATCTGGTTGCTATTCGCCGTACCATAAAAAGTACACGTACCCGGGCTATGATAAGACTTAGACTCAGACTCTAATAATTCCTTACGTCCAATTTTGCCTTCCGCATACAGCTGACGAGTCGCCGCTTTTTCTTTATTGGTAATCCCACTCGGCATAGGACCTGACGGCACAAATACCGCCGGTAAATGACCAAAACTTAAAGCCCCTAGCAACAATCCCGGGACAATTTTGTCACACACACCTAAATATAAACCGCCATCAAACATATCATGACTTAAGCTAATGGCCGTTGCCATCGCAATCACATCACGGCTAAACAAAGACAATTCCATTCCCGGCTGACCTTGTGTGACACCATCACACATAGCAGGTACGCCACCGGCAAACTGAGCAACTCCGCCTGCCTCTTTAATGGCCGCTTTAATTAAAGCCGGTGAATCTTTATAAGGCTCATGTGCCGACAACATATCGTTATAAGAAGAAATAATGGCAATATTTGCTTTTTTATCCGCCGTTAAATCTGCTTTATCGCCTGTACTACAAGCCGCAAAACCATGCGCCAAGTTACCACAAGCCAATTTACCTCGGTGCGGCCCCTGTGCAGCGGCCTTATCAATATGTTTTAGATAAAGCGTGCGCACATCATGGCTACGCTCAATGATTTGCTGAGTGACTTTTTCTACTACTGCATGCATATTATTTTCTTCCTCTAAAAGCTTAGGAGCGAAAACTCAATAAGAGCCAAATCTTGCTTTTGGGTCTTATTAAATCTTCATTCCTTAAGGGACATGAACGACATTCATTAAAGATAATGGCTAAAATTAAAACAGTACCAAAGCCATCGCGATGCGATTAAGGCTACTTTTATGTCAATCGTTCCTTTAAGTTACAAGTAAACACTTTATTCGGTTAAGCAGCCCTCTCATTGAGCTATATCCTTACTATTATACAGTATCACAAGCATAAGCAACAATAATCACCGCCGGAGCACACAGATAGCACTACTTCCATACAAAAATTGCCCCCACAATGCTTAAAACAGATAACTAGTCTTCCCAGACACGCCCATCCCGAGCAAGTAGCGTTATCGCCGCATCAGGCCCCCAAGAACCGGCGGGGTAAGACTTAGGTGTATCTTGTATCTCTGCCCATGCGTTTTGAATTGAATCAATCCAAGTCCACGCTTGCTCTATCTCCTCGCGACTGATAAATAAAGTAGAATGACCACGCATAGCCTCCAACAACAAACGCTCATAAGCATCCACAACATGCTTATCTTTAAAGGCCTCTGAAAAACTTAAATCCAGCTGTGTTTGCTGTACTTTAATATGCTCATCAATACCAGGGATTTTATTTAAAATTTCAACATTAACTCCTTGGTCAGGATGTAAGCGTATTTTTAATTTATTAGCAGGTAACTCAACAAAACTATCTTGAAAAATATTATGTGGCAACTGCTTAAATTGAATAATGATTTCAGACTGCTTAGTTGGCATTCTTTTGCCGGTACGCATATAAAAAGGCACGCCTGCCCAACGCCAATTATCAATATCAACCCGCAAGGCAACAAACGTTTCGGCTTTACTTTCTGTATTTGCCCCTTCCTCTTCGGTGTAGCCCGGAACGGGTTTACCCTTTATATTGCCGGCCGTATACTGACCACGTACCGTTTTGTCTCGCACATTCTGCGTGGTAATAGGGCGCAAATCTTTTAATACTTTTATTTTTTCATAATGAATATTCTCGGCATCTAAACTGACAGGCGGCTCCATTGCAATAAAGGTTAAAATCTGCAATAAATGATTTTGCACCATATCCCGCATTTGTCCTGTTTGATCGTAATATCCCCACCGCCCTTCGATACCTAAATCTTCGGCAACCGTAATCTGAATATGATCAATGGTATTGTGATCCCAATTGGTAATAAACAATGCATTAGCAAAACGCAAAGCCAATAAATTTAAAACCGTTTCTTTACCTAAATAATGATCAATACGACACACTTGCTCACCGGTAAATACTTTTGCCACTTCATCGTTAATTTCTTTAGAAGAAGCCAAATCATAACCAATCGGTTTTTCCATCACCATTCGCGATGCAGCAGTCAACACACCTGATGCCTGCAAGCCCTGACATACATTTTTAAATAAAAAAGGCGGCACCGAAAAATAATTAATCATCACCCGCTTGTCTTTATCCACAAACTGGTTGAGTTGTTGATAGGCTTCAGGTTGCGTCAAATCCATCTGTACATAACTCATCCGCGCCGAAAAACGTTGCCAGACAGCCGTATCTTTAGTGCCGGTTAAATAGTTATCCAGGCAAGTATTAGCTGCATCAATCAACAATTCTGCCGCCCCCTCAAATTGATCCACTCCAATAATTTTAGTATCAGGCTCTAATAAACCAGCCCTATCTAACTGATATAAACAAAGTAGTAATTTACGAGTAGATAAGTCACCTAGCGCACCAAAAATAACCAGATCACAAGGTTTAAATGTTTTTTTACTTTGCATAAGCGCCCCCAAAAGAAATGATTGATAAAGACCGGCTTAAACTAAGGCTCTAGCCCTTAGAAAGGACTGCTCAGATAAGGCACTCCAGCGCGTCACTTGCGTTCTAAACTGATGAAAAGAGTCGTAAATTTTCTGCGCCATAGGGTCATTTTTGGCCACTTCCAGCACCACCTCTTCAGAAAGTTGCTTTAACTTGCGCAATACATCATCAGGTAATGGCATCAATTTAACACCATGTTTATTGACCAAGGCATCTAAAGCTTGATTATTACGCGCCGTATAATCCGAAATCATATCCATATTAACGGCTTTACAAGCAGCCATGACAATACTCTGTAAATCATCAGACAGTTCATTAAAGGCATGTTTATTAATCATCGCTTCCATAGTAGAGCCTGGCTCATGCCATCCGGGATAATAATAAAATTTAGCCACTTTATGAAAACCAAACGCCAAATCATTATAAGGCCCCACCCATTCAGTCGCATCAATCGCCCCTGACTGCAAAGACGTAAATAACTCCCCACCTGGCATATTGACGGTTGTCCCGCCCGCTCTACGCAATACCTCCCCGCCCAAACCGGGAATACGCATTTTTAAGCCTTGCAAATCTGCCACCGATTTAATCTCCCGATTAAACCAACCAGCCATTTGCACACCAGAGTTACCAGCTGCGGCAGGAATCAAATTAAACGGTGCATATAATTCACGCCATAACTCCATCCCCCCCCCATAATACAACCATGCATTCATCTCTTGCGCAGTCAAACCAAAAGGCACTGCAGAAAAAAACTGAGTAGCTGCCGATTTACCTTTCCAGTAATAAGCCCCAGAATGCCCCATTTGAGCCGTGCCTTTAGAAACCGCATCAAACACCTCAAAAGCCGGCACCATTTCATTAGCCCCATAGACTTTCACCTTGATACGGCCACCGCTCATTTCATTAATCATTTTAGCCAGCAAATTAGCACCGGAACCTAAACCCGGAAAATTTTTAGGCCATGCAGTCACCATTTTCCAGCGAAATTTTGCTTTTGCCTGTACAACACTTGGAGCCACTAAAGCCCCACCAGCCACCATACCTGCTTTATTAATAAAATCACGTCTTTTCATATCAGCTTATCCTAAATTTCAAGTGGCATCATTCTACCTGAATCAGACTGGCTTATATACTGCGAATCATTAACATTCCATTTCAATATACCGCTTTTCCCATGAGCACATAAACTCAAAATTAACACCTCAAAATATCTACTAAACATTAAACCAACCTATCCTAAGAGCGATTACTAATTCACGCAATATTTTTATGGTTAAAAGGATAAAAATTGCCGTCATTTTTTATATCACCTCCCTTTAAAACTTTATATACTCCAGTAAAAATATACTACAAACAACTGATATTTATTTGAAAAATAAAAAACTATATTATTTTTTCTGCAAAAAACAATATCTTTTTTTACCGCTTAGAGGTATCCTACCAACAAAGTAGAGGCGATAATTATTTTGACATAATGAGTTAATCCATCATATGAAAACCTAAAGGGAGACACTATGAATACAACAGCGATAGACTTAGATATGCTTAATGAATTACTTGAAAATCAAAAGAAGCTTGATGATATAGCGTTTGATTTAAGTTTTGAAGATGACTTATTTCTGAGTGACTTCCCCGCCCCCGACAAACAAAAAGCCACATATAAGAGCACCTATTCAGTTGAAGATACGCCACTAGACATACCGAAAACTCATAGCCTTGCTTATTTTGTAGTACCTGTCTCTGCCGAAATCGCAGCAATATCCTATAGCATCATACATTTTACCTAAGACATAGCACTAGGTTCAAAATACACAGCGCGACAAAAAAATACCCTTTTGCAAACCCAAATATCACCAAACCACTTCCTTTGCCCTTAAACACGCATCATCAAGCCTATATTTTCAATGTTATAATAAGCATTTTACCCACAGCTTATAAAACGCCACATTATGACTACCGTTAATAAGGATAAACTCTCTAGTGCTCGCTTTGCAGAGGCAACCGATGCTTTTGTTGAAGTATTTACCGCTTCCGTTGACTTTGACCAACGCATGGCTCAACAGGATATTGAAGGCTCTATTGCACATGCCGGCATGTTATGCAAAATCGGCATTCTAACAACAGCAGAGCGCGATAGTATTTTTAAAGGCCTACAGCAAATTAGCACAGAAATTGAACGGGGTGAATTTAACTGGTCCGTACAACAAGAAGATGTGCATATGAATATTGAAGCCCGCCTAACCGAGCTTATCGGTATGGCGGGTAAAAAACTGCATACAGGTCGCTCACGCAATGACCAAGTAGCAACCGATATTCGTTTATATATGCGTGCCGAAATAACTGCCATCGTAGCAGTCATTACGCGCTTACAACATGCATTACTGGATTTAGCTGAACGCGAAGCAGATACCATTATGCCCGGCTTTACCCATTTACAAGTCGCACAACCTGTTACTTTTGGCCACCATTTAATGGCTTGGTATGAAATGCTGGTACGTGATAAGCAACGCTTAGAAGATTGTTTAAAGCGGGTTAATATTATGCCGTTAGGTGCTGCGGCATTAGCGGGCACCAGTTACTCAATTGACCGGGAGATGACCGCTGAATTATTAGGCTTTAGTCGCCCTTCTGCCAATTCGCTGGATTCAGTAAGTGACCGTGATTTTGCCATTGAGTTTACCGCAGCAGGCAGCATCATTATGATGCATTTATCGCGTTTTTCTGAAGAGCTAGTGCTTTGGGCTAGTGCGCAATTTGCCTTTATTGAATTACCTGATGCATTTTGTACAGGCTCTTCGATTATGCCGCAAAAGAAAAATCCCGATGTCCCCGAATTAGTGCGTGGTAAATCAGGGCGAGTAACAGGACATTTAATGTCCTTATTAATGCTAATGAAAAGCCAACCGCTTGCTTATAATAAAGATAATCAAGAGGACAAAGAACCCTTATTTGATACTGCCGACACCTTAAATAATTGCTTACGTGCTTTTGCTGATATGGTGCCGCATATCGAAGCCAAACGCGACAATATGTTTAATGCGGCTAAAAAAGGCTTTGCAACGGCAACCGACCTAGCCGACTATCTAGTACGACAAGGCATGGCTTTTCGTGATGCACATGAAGTCGTTGGTTTAGCGGTACGCCTAGGCTTAGAGAGCAAT
>JALSIU010000295.1 GCA_026989715.1 Methylomonas sp. | reverse complement strand
CTTAAGTCAAAATAAGTACGACTTTCCATTTACCCCCATATCCTGCACAATATTGCTTTTGATACACGCAATAATATAAAGGCATGTGATGGTTACAGGTGAGCTTAAAAGCCAAGTCGATAAAATCTGGGAAACATTTTGGACAGGGGGCATCAGTAACCCACTGACCGTTATCGAGCAATTTACCTTCTTATTGTTTTTACGCCGTTTGGACGAAAACCAACTACGCTCTGAGAAACAAGCCAACTTTAGCGACACACCGCTCAAAAATCCGCTGTATAGCGCGGCACAAAACAAATTCCGCTGGAGTCAATTTAAACAACTTGACCCCGAAACTATTAGATCAAGTGGTACAAATGATTGCACGGCATCGAAAAGCCCAATCTACTCAGCCGCGACGCGCTTAGCGAAGCCAATGCGACTAAAGTAATCAATTTAATTGAGCGGATTAACTGTAATGCGTTGCCTGTGGATGAGCGATTAGTTGGCTGACTTGATTGAGCCACTACTGATACAGCACACCCTTATGTAACAGCCAGCCATTAATATGCTCTCCTGCCGGGTCTTTATGCGTCCAATGCATCACACCGCCTTTATCATTCCATTCATACTCACCAAATACCTCAATGCTATCATTGACTGATAAGTCATTAATACGCGGGGCTAAATCAATATTATGCGCGACCAGTAGGGTTTGCCCGGAAGCCAGTTTAACGATAAACCGCTGATGCCGACTGCCGTCTAAATCATCCGCCAAAATAGCAATCACATCCCCCTTAAGCTGAGCTTGCACATTGCTAGTGCCTTGCTTAAATAATTCAGCCACCAGCGCATCCCCATCAACATCTAATTCTACATAGTCTGCAATGATACCCACATGCAACAGGCCGTTAAAAACCTCGCCATAAACGTACACTTCACCATTTTTTTTCGTGCCAATATAGGTATGAGTTTTAGAATAATAACGCGCCAAATAATCGCCCGCCTCAAAACTCGCAGCTCCGGCAGGCGCGAAAAGCTCTGGCGCAGCACGCTCTGCCCAATCAAATAATTTATTGCTATCGCTAAAATTACTAGCCATTAACAGCGCAGGACAGAAGGCATAAAAAAATAGCATTAATTTCAGCATTTTCCGCCCTCCCCTTATTTATGGATACTTTCGTTCAAGGTGGCCTTTTCAGCAAACAATATTATTACAGTGCCAATAACCAGCATCAAATCAGGAATCATAGAACCATCGGCTTGTACGCTATAAATCATGCCTAACAGTACAATTAATAAGCCAATAATAGATACGATATTCTGTGTTTCTTTTGTCTCTTTATTTGTAGTATTCATCCCCATCCCCCTTATTAAATAGCCTTCAGAGCCAGTCATTTTTCAGCTCAAACAATAAAGGCTCGGGGTATGCCAAACTCCCCCGAGCGAAGTATCGCTATGGTCGATCAATATCTCTACGTTCTGCGCCGATCATATCAAACTCAGCACCTTCCACTTCTACTTCAACCACCATCAAATCTTCTTTGCTGACCCCTAGAGCGAGTACCACGGGGCTGGCAACAAAAATAGAAGAATAAGTACCAATCACAACC
>JALSIU010000294.1 GCA_026989715.1 Methylomonas sp. | reverse complement strand
TACCTGCGTGTCTTTGGAAGAGGAAGTGGCGGCCGGTCGATTTCGTCAAGATTTATATTATTTGCTGAATGAGGTGACGATGCACGTTGTACCGTTAAGAGAGCATAGTGAGGATGTGCCGGCAATGCTGAGCTTTTATATTGATTTTTTTGTGCACCATGAAAAATTATCGTTTCGACGATTTTCTATGTCGGCACAAAACTTTTTGCGCAATTATGTTTGGCCGGGCAATGTGCGTGAATTAAAAAACCTAGTGCAACGCCTGATGATTTTGGGGGTCGGTGATGAAATTGACTTGCCTGAAGTGAAGGCCGCTTTAGGGACATTGCCGGATAAGGTGGCTGTAGGCGAGAAAAAGAAATTTGATTTTTTTGATTTGTCATTAAAAGAGGCGCGCGAGCAATTTGAAAAGGCTTATTTAGAATATCATTTTGAAAAAAATCAGGGGAATGTCGCTAAGTTGGCGACAGCGGTCGGGGTAGAGCGCACCCATTTATATCGCAAATTGCATGCTTTAAATATTAAAGAATAATGTTGTTGTGACGACGTTAAATCGCTTGATTCGGTATACTTGTTTACCCCTGCAATAAATTTTAGGATAATAGAGGGTTGTAATTTTAGATGCTGTACAGGAATTTATTTAAGAACCCATTAAATAATCTTGGTCGGCCTTATTTGTGAGTTTTGGTACTGATATGTTTGATAATTTAACCGACCGTTTAGGTAAAACCTTAAAAAACCTTCGGGGCCAAGGGCGCCTGACGGAAGATAATATTCAAGATGCCATGCGTGATGTGCGTATGGCGTTATTGGAGGCGGATGTCGCACTGCCCGTAGTCACTGCCTTTATTGATAATGTCAAAGAGCGTGCGTTAGGGCAAGAAGTACAAGCGAGCCTTTCGCCGGGGCAATCATTGATTAAGGTGGTGCAGGCTGAGTTGGTTAATGTTATGGGTGTCGCGAATGAGGAGCTGGATTTAAAGGCAAATCCTCCTGCGATTATCTTAATGGCCGGCTTGCAAGGGGCAGGTAAAACGACAACTGTTGCCAAATTAGGACGTTGGTTAAAAGAGACTAAAAAGAAATCGGTTGGGGTGGTCAGTGCTGATATTTATCGGCCGGCGGCGATTAAGCAGTTGCAGACTTTGGCAGATGATTTGTCATTGACATTTTTTGATACCGATACGAGCAAAAGTGTTGTTGATATTGCC
This sequence comes from Methylomonas sp., assembly GCA_026989715.1. Classification (GTDB taxonomy): domain Bacteria; phylum Pseudomonadota; class Gammaproteobacteria; order Methylococcales; family Methylomonadaceae; genus Methyloprofundus. Next base: position 384 of record JALSIU010000294.1, on the reverse strand, counting down.
AATACGGCCATTGAAGCTGCAAAAAAACAGTTTTTAGATGTCGTTATTGTTGATACTGCAGGTCGTATGCATATTGATGATGAAATGATGTCTGAGATTAAAGAGTTGCATGCAGCGATTAATCCGGTAGAAACATTGTTTGTTGTCGATAGTATGACTGGGCAAGATGCCGCTAATACTGCTAAAGCTTTTAATGATGCCTTGCCTTTGACAGGTGTGGTATTGACAAAAACAGATGGTGATGCGCGTGGTGGGGCGGCTTTGTCTATTCGTCATATTACCGGTAAGCCCATTAAGTTTGTTGGGGTTGGTGAAAAATCAGATGCTTTAGAGCCTTTCTACCCTGACAGGATGGCTTCCAGAATTTTGGGTATGGGCGATATG
>JALSIU010000293.1 GCA_026989715.1 Methylomonas sp. | reverse complement strand
TGATCAATATGGCGTTTGACTGCAATACCGAGTGCTTCTAGTTCATCAGCGTGAGGACGTTTAATACGTTCTGTTACCACACCTGTTTTGAAGGTTTTTGCAAAAAGTCTTAACATAATAATATCCTATAGGTCATGCCCTGAATATGAGGCATTAACTGATTTATTACAGACCGGAAAATCCGGCACAATATTATTCAGTACAATTTTTTCCAGTGCCAGAAAGCCAAAATCACTGGGGTCGCGCGTATAAAAGCGACTGATTTTATTGTTATTATCAAAGCGTACATAACTGATGATTTCCCCGCGGAAGCCTTCTATCATGGCTAAGCCTGTGCTGTGCTCAGCAGGCGAGTGCCAGCTTGTTGCTTGTTCGCCCTCAGGTATTTGTTGCAACATTTGCCTTAATAATTTGATGGAGGCAAATACTTCTTTGATTCTGACCCAGACCCTAGAGGCTACATCGCCTTGTTGTTCGACGATGACTTTAAAATCTAATTGATCATAAGGTGCGTATGGCGTATCTCTGCGCACATCAAGGTCTTGTCCGCTAGAGCGACCGACATAACCGACCGTACTAAATGTTTTGGCCGTTGCAGGTGATAAGTAGCCAGAGGTAAACAGTCGGTCTTCTAAGGCAGAATTAAGGTCTAGTGCAGGAATGGTGTCATCTAATTCTTTACGTAACGCTTTTAATTCTTGTAATAATATTTGGCTATCGGCTGGGCTTAAATCCACTTTAACACCGCCCGGAATTAAACTGTCCATGAGTAGGCGATGACCAAAAATATCCGCTTGAGTGCGTTGCCATTGTTCGCGTAAACGACTAAATTGCATCTGAGCAAAGGCAAAGCCGACATCATTACAAATAGCGCCAATATCACCTAAATGATTGGCGATGCGTTCCCGTTCAGACAAAATGCCGCGTAAAAAAGCCGCCCGTGCCGGAATACGAATACCGACGGCTTGTTCCATGGCACGACAGGCAGCCCAGCTGTAGGCGACGGTACTGTCGCCGGAAATACGGCCTGCTAAATGGACTAATGCTTCAGGTGTACGTCCTTCGGCGAGTTTTTCGATACCTTTATGCACATAACCCAAACGCTCTTCTAGGTTTAAGATGGTTTCTCCAACCGCTTGAAACCGAAAATGTCCCGGCTCAATAATGCCTGCATGCACCGGCCCGACCGGAATTTCATAAACTGCCGCCCCTCGTGCTTTAACAAATTGATAATCCATATCGGGTGGGGTAATGGTTTCAGGGTAACCTTGCAGTGGAAAATCTTTGCGTAAAGGGTAGTCATGTTTTCCCCATGCGTGATGGCGTAGCCACACTCTGGCATCGGGGTGGTCTGTAAAGTGAATGCCTAACAGGTCTTGAGTATGTCGCTCGCTACGGCTGGCGGCAGGATAAATGCCGGCCTGGGATGGTAATTCAGGTTTTTCGGTATGTAATGCCGTTGATAACCATAAATACTCGCCTTGGTAGGCAAAACAAGCGTGAACGACAAATGCTGTCGTTTCTTGTTCTGCCCAACCTGCTACCCAGCGTAGGTCTTGTTGATAGGCTAATTGGGCAAAGCGTAACCAAAATTCACCGGCAATTTGCCAGTGCTGTATGGTTGTCGCTTCGGTTGTGCGTACGTTAACTGATATTGCTTCGGCTTCTAGTTCCGTTTGTAATGTGGTACGCCAATGGGAAATATTTTCACTCATAATGGAGCACTCCCTGAAATTAAAATAGTGGCTTGGGTAAACCAATTTGATAGAAAATCAGGAATCGCAAGTCCTAACCATAAAACGATAGCAAGATGAATCATGACCGGCCATAAATTAGCTTGCACGGCTTGTTGTCCCTCAGGGCGTTCACCGTATACCATCGGTTGAATATTTCTAAATAATCCTGCGCAGGCAATCCCGATACCTAATAAGAGTAAAGGGGTGAGCCAAGGGTAACTGTGCATTGTGGCCAGTAAGACTAAAAATTCACTGGTAAAAACACCAAATGGGGGAAAACCTGCAATGGCAAGCGTACCAATCAATAGTCCCCAGCCCACTTTAGGTTGCGTTTTAATCAGGCCGCGAATTTTTGCAATACTTTGCGTGCCTGCAATTTGTGCGGCATGACCGACCGTGACAAAAATGGCTGATTTGGTCAAGGAGTGTACCGTCATATGCAACAGTGCTGCAAAGGTCGCAAAGGGCGTTCCCATGCCGAAAGCAAAAGTCATTAAACCCATATGCTCAATAGATGAGTAGCTAAATAAACGCTTAATATCTTTTTGTCGGTGTAGGAAAAAAGCGGCGACCAGAAATGAGGTCAGGCCAAAGCCCATCATTAAGTAACCTGCAATATCGCTGTCGGTTGCACCATCAACCAGCATCTTATTACGCACAACAGCATATAAGGCATCATTTAATAATAAACCGGATAAGACGGCCGACATCGGCGTGGGGCCTTCTGAATGGGCATCCGGTAACCAGTTATGTAAGGGAACAAGGCCAATTTTAGTACCGTACCCAATCAACATAAAGACAAATGCAATTTCCAATATTTCGGGGTTTAAAAGTGCTGCATTGTCATATAAAACTGACCACATCAAGGCATTTTCAGACTGGTTGAATTGCGTGGCGGCATAATATAATAAAATCGTGCCAAATAACGCTTGTGCGATACCAACACCACAAAGAATAAAATATTTCCATGCGGCTTCGATAGATTCGGGGGTGCGATACAGGCTGACCAATAAAACTGTTGCTAAGGTTGCCGCTTCCATTGCCACCCACATAACGCCCATATTATTGGTAGTCAGTACTAAGTACATGGCAAACATAAAGCCTTGATACATTGAGTAATAAAGCCGTAAGCGTTTATCGGTCAGTTTGCCTATTTCTTTTTCATGCGCCATATAGGGGGCAGAAAAAATAGAGGTGGTTAAACCGACAAAAGCCGTTAAGACGATTAAATACACATTGAAAGAATCGACAATAAAATAGGAGTCTGTCGAAAGGATTGTGCCTGAGGTATAGACATTAAATGCCAACCATAAAGACAGTAGTAGCGTGATGCCATTGAAGTGTGTATTTTGTCGCCCGACATCTTCTTGGTGTCCAAATAAGGCAAAATAAACAATCCCTAATAAAGGTAATATTAATAATAAATAGGCTGGAATCATTGATCCACCTCATTTAAACGATTCATTTTATCCACATCCAAAGAGTCGATACTGCTATTAATATGCAGAAAAAAGATGCCGAACAAGACGGCAGCTACCAATACATCAAAAGCCACACCTAATTCCACAACCATCGGCATGCCATTGGTTGAGACGGTGGCGGCAAAAAACAGGCCATTTTCAATGGACATAAATCCGACAACATGGGCGATAGCTTGATGATGTGAAATCATCAGTAACATGCCCAGCAAAATGACCGCTAAACTTAAGGATAAGGCATTAAGTAAAATCATGGAGGCATCTTGCATAATAGGGTGCAAGACATAATAGCTAAAGACAACCAGGCTTGCGCCGCCCATCATGATAGCCGTTTTATTGCTCAATGCTTCGACATCACGGTGCATTTCTAATTTTAAAATATGTCGCCTGAGCATCCAGGGGATAAAAAGCACTTTCAGTGCCATGGTAATGGCGGCAGAAATATATAGATGAGGATTATTAAAACTATAGGCCGCAATGGCTGTTGCCAAGACTAATAAAAAGCCTTGTAATGCAAAAATAAAGACTAAACGTAATAAACGCCCCTGAGCCAGCATAATAAATGAGGTTAAAGTCACTAATGCGGCTAAGGATAAGATAAGTTGTGCATAATGATCTAGGTTTTCAATATCCATTAGCGGGATGCCTCCAAAATAATATGGCTTAACATGCCTAGTAAACCGAGTAGATAGGCAAAGCTGAGAAACTCTTGTACACGAAATAAACGCATTTTGGCAAAGAGGGTTTCGGATAGGGCAAGTAGTATCGCTAAAACGCCGAGTTTTCCCATAATGGCTAACAGTGCATAGCCTAATGCTGATAAGCTCAGCGTTTCGGCCATTCCCCAAGGGAAGAATATATTGGCAATCAATACCCCATAAAGCATCAACTTTAATTGGCTTGCCCACTCAATCAAAGCGAGATGGCGACCGCTGTATTCCAGAATCATGGCTTCATGAATCATGGTCAATTCAAGATGCGTTGCCGGATTATCCACCGGAATACGTCCTGTTTCGGCGATGGCAACCAAAATTAATGCAAATAAAGCAAAAATATACGAGGGGCGTAATACTAAGCCTTCTTGTAGGATATGCTCTATCGCAAATGATAAGTTAGTGGTTGAGGCGGTCATGGTAATGGTAAAAACAGCCATTAACATTGCCGGTTCAGCCATAGAAGAAATCGTCATTTCTCGTGATGATCCCATGCCACCAAAGGCGGTTCCGACATCTAAGCCAGCCAATACCAGAAAAAAGCGTGCAAAAGCCAGAAAACCAACTAATACAATCATATCGGCACTGGCTGCCGTGGGTAAATCTACCGTAATTAATGGAATGACGGTAATGGCGATAACAGTTGCCGAAAAAATAATATAGGGTGCAATGATAAATAACCAGGAGGCATCTTTAGAGACAACCGGTTGTTTATGGGTTAATTTCAGCAAGTCACGGTACGGTTGTAATAACGACGGGGCTTTGCGATTTTGTAAATAACATTTACACCACTTTAACCAGCCTGCCAACAACGGTGCTAGGCTAATAAACAGTAGCGTTTGCATAATGGCTATTAATAGATTCATTAGCTAATCACCCATAGTAGGAAAATTAAGGTAAAAAACGAATAGCTCAAATACACTCGAATATTCCCCGTTTGCATACGACTTACTAACCGCGCAATGCGGTTCACACTGTGTTCAATCGGGTGATATATTCTAGGCCAGCTATGGTCTTCAATATGTAATTGATAATGAATATCAGTAATTTGCTGAGGCATGTTGCCTGATTTTTTATCAATTTTTTCATCAATGCGCCAGACTTTGGCAAATATACGTCTAAAAGGCATGGTGAACGAACTGCAAGTATATTGCATGCGTGGGGTTAAGCCGCCAAAGCCACAGTCCCAAGTATCGGAGTGACGTAATTTAACGGCTGGGTCGCGACGTAAATAATGGAAGCTAATGCCGCCAGCAATCAATGTCAGAATGAGTACAATGGGGGCTGCATAAGAGGCTTGTTGCATAGAGACAGGGGCTAGCCATAGCCAACCGGCCGCTGAGCTATTAGGTAAACCATGACCTAGCGTTTGCAGGGCAACATTTTCGAGTAAATTAAGCATTAACCCAGGGAAGATACCAAATAAAAAGCATAATCCTGCCAATAAACTTAAACTTGCTAATATGCCCTTGTCTTGTGTTTCTTCTGCTTTGGCGGCATGTCGAGAACGGGGTAGTCCTAAAAACATCATGCCAAATAATTTTACAAAACAGGCTGCGGCCAGTGCTGCCGTCAGTGCTAATGCGGCCGCCATGACCGGAATTAAACTGCGTAAGACGGCGTTGTCGAGTACATCGACTTGCAGTGCGGCTTGAAAGGCTAGCCACTCGGAGACAAAACCGTTAAATAAAGGGAGTGATGAAATACTCATACAGGCAATAAGAAATAATTTACTGGTATGTGGCATGCGCTTAATCAAGCCGCCCATTTCATCAATATTTAAGCTGTGTACCTGATGCTGAATAATACCGGCTCCTAAAAATAACAGGTTTTTAAACAAAGCATGATTAAAAGCATGAAATAGTGCAGCAATAAAAGCCAATGCGGCAAGGTTTGGATGTCCCTTGGCAAGAAAAATCATAGATAAGCCCAGTACCATAAAAATAATACCGATATTTTCGACAGAACTATAGGCGAGTAAGCGTTTCAAATTAGGTTGCATCATGGCGTATAAAATGCCGCCTAATGCAGATATGGCACCTAATATCATTAATGTAACTCCCCATTGCCAGTGAATATCTCCGAGCAAATCAAAGCTAAAACGAATTAAGCCGTAAACGGCCACTTTTAGCATCACGCCACTCATTAGTGCTGAGATATGCGAAGGGGCAACAGGGTGTGCTTCCGGTAGCCAGACATGTAGCGGTACTAACCCTGCTTTCATACCAAAACCAATTAAGGCTAGAATAAAAGCGACACTTGCCCAGGTAGCGGATAAAGAGGCTTGGCGTAAGGCTTCAAAAGTAAAGGTTCCACCTTCAGAAAAACTTGCCAAAACTCCAAAGGCCAGAATAATGGCAATGGCTCCTACCTCTGCCATAATTAAATAAATAAAGGCGGCACGTCGATTAGCGGAATGTTCATGCTGAAAGGCGACTAAAAAATAGCTGGCTACCGACATTAATTCCCATGCAATCATAAAGAAAAACGCATCATCTGCCAGCAAAACCAATAGCATTCCGGAAATAAATAGGCCGCTAAATAAGCCTAAGACGGCAAAAGGGTGTTCTTGTTCATTATTTTCTTTAACATAGCCCGGCCCATAACAACTGACTGCAAAAATGGCAATCCCGATAATTAAATAAAATAATGCCGATAAGCTATCAAAGCGTACATGCCAAGGTAGCCAAGGTAACCCCAAGCTTAATTGGTCAGTGATGATGCTTTGGCTGATTAAATTACTCACACCAGCACTGATGGCACAGATACCTGCACTGCCCAGCAGTGCAAAGCTCATCTGTTGTATACGCTGCGGGTAAATTGATTGTTCCAACCAAGCATCTAGGCGTTGCTGCCAAGCCGGTTGTGTGCGGCAGCTATAATGCAGTAATGCTATGACACTCTGTCGCTGGCGTATTAGCAATGCCAGAAGTCCTGACAAAAAGCTAAACCAGACAGCAGCATAAGCTAAGGATAAAATCATAAGAAGCCTCTTAAATTAGGGACTGAGTTTTTACACTCAGTCTTAAGGAACAATAATGCGCTGATTACTTACGATCATCTGCCGTCATAATACGAGCGGCTAAGTCATGGTCTGAGAAAGTAAGAATAGCATTACCTATTTGTTGGCACTGTCCGCCATCACTTTCGTAATCATGTATAAAGTCATGCATATATTCCATAACGGTATGATCAATTAGGTAGGCATTAGTTAAATCGAGTGTGACTTTTTTGCCGCGAGGTAAATTATCCAGCGCTTTTTTCATGGGTAAGAAATTAGCAAATAAAGCAGAGCCATTTAGTTTCATAGTGATATGTTCTGCATCGTCTTCGATGATTTGGAAATGAACCTTAAATAGATTGCTCCACCAGACACCTCGTACAATATGCACGATAAGCTTGACGATAATACCGATAGCAACGCCAATTAATAAATCGGTTGCCAAGACACCTACGATGGTGACGATAAACATAAAAAATTGCTCTGTTCCCACTTTTAAGACTTTGTTAAATTCTGCGGGTGAGGCAAGTTTAAAGCCCGTATAAACCAGTAAGGCGGCTAAGGCAGATAGAGGAATACTATGAATGATGCCGGGAAATAGCACCACAAATAACAGCATAATGGCACCATGAAAGAAGTTCGCCCAGCCTGTTTTTGCGCCGTTATTAATATTAGCTGAACTCCGTACCACTTCTGAAATCATGGCGGAACCACCGATTAAACCGGAAAAGGTATTACCTGCACCAATGCCCATAATATCTTTGTCTAAGTTAGAGTGACGTTTATAGGGGTCTAATTTATCAACTGCAATGGTGGTTAATAAGCTTTCTAAGCTACCTACCAAACAAATACTTATCACCGCAACCCAAAATTCCAACTCAGCAATTTTAGAGAAATCAGGAAAATAAAAGCTGGAAAAAAAGTGGTCAGAAATTGCGACTAAATAATTGGGACCTACTTGACCTTCATGTAATAAATGACCTGTTAACATATCGAGTTGATGAGGCACATGATAAATATGCATATGCTCCAAATCAAAATACATGCCTAAACCAATACCTAATAACACCACAATAATGGGAGCCGGTATTTTTTTGAGTAAGGGTTGCTGTAGTTTATTCCATAAAATCATAATCAGCAGGCCGAGAATGCCAATAAAGGCAATTTCGGCATTCATATCCACAATACTATGTGGTATTTGTGCCATAGAAGAAAATAAACTGCCAGGTTCTGGCGTAACGCCTAGCATGACATGAACTTGTTTGGTGATGATAATGATACCAATCGCTGCTAGCATGCCATGCACGACTGAAGTTGGAAAGAATGCACTTAAACTTCCTGCTTTGAAAAAACCGAGCAGTATTTGTAATAACCCTGCAACAACAATGGCGGCTAAAGTATAGCGATAGCCTGCAATCGGGTCATTGCCTCCCATTGTTTGTACGGCATCGAGTATCACTACAATTAGACCTGCAGCCGGGCCTGCAATGGTGACAAAAGATCCATTGACTCGTGAAACAAACATACCACCAACGATGGCACTGAGAATGCCGGCCATAGGGGGAAGCCCTGAAGCCATTGCAATACCTAAGCTTAAAGGGAGTGCGATTAGAAAAACCAGAAAACCGGAAATTAAATCTTGTTGCCAGTATTTTTTTAAACCGATGATGCCTGTTTCAGGCACGGTCTGTAAAGATGAGTTGTCCAAAAGAGTGTCCTCCAAAAATGATTTTATGTAGTTAAAGCAATCCGTATGCCATAAATTAATTTTAATTTAAGTAATTGATTATAAAGTTATTTTAATTGATTAGTGAGGTGGTTTGTAAAAAAATGGTAAAATTGGTTTAAATAAACCAAGTTAATCTGGTTTATTTAAACCAACGGGAAGAGGGACGCATTACTTGTAAAATAAGTTGTTAAACATGTTGATGCCTTTATTTTTTATTTAAATACAGTAAGTTGTGAATTATATATTGTGTTTTATAAGAAATGGCACGGTTAATGTATTTCTTTAAGCTGTGTTGGGTGTATCAGTTTGCGCAATGCAAACTCATATGGCATTTTAATTTTATTTTTTAAGGTTTTTTAGCATGCAGGCAATTTGTCGTAAGATCATTTTAGGTACATTATTAGCTTTTCCATTATCCGGTTTTGCTGCAGATTCTGCTGTAAACAATATGTTTGGTGTGTGGGGGTCGGTGACCTTGCAAGGTGATTTTAAAGCTCTATCACCTAAGCTAGATAAGTTGCACTGGCTTATTATGAACCAAACCCGTACTCGTGATGATTCTGCTAAAGGCTCGCGGTTCACTGAAAATTTATTATTTACCCAAGTAGGTTATAACTTTAATCAACATGCATCACTTTGGTTAGGCTATGCACATGATTGGATTAACCCTTTAGATAAGCCGCTTTATGAAGAAAATCGTGCTTATCAAGATTTTGTGTGGCAACAAAGTTTTGGTGCTTATAAATTAATCAGTCGGACGCGAATGGACGAGCGATTTGTGCAGGGGGCTAGTGAGGCAGGTTACCGGCCACGGCAAATGCTTATTATCAAGCATGCACTGCCTTTTTTAGAGGGGTTGAGTGCTTATGTCGGTGATGAGGTTTTGTTTTATCTGACGAAAAATGTATTCGGTAAACAGGGGTTTTCTGAAAATCGTATTTTTACCGGTTTAACATACCAATTTCCACAGCATGTGAGTTTGGATTTAGGTTATATGGGGCAGTATGTTGATACAAAATCGGGAGATAATTTGTTTACCCATAATTTACAGGCCAATATTGGGTTTAAGTTTTAATTTGTTGACATGATGAGTTGTCTAAGGCTGGTAGGTTTAAGATATTAAACCTATCATCTTTTGGATGGGATTTTTTTTAAGTAACAAATAACTTGAAATTTCGTAATCTTAAATAGGTGGGGATAAGTCTTTTCTTGGTACTTTGACAGAAAAAAGCAAAAACAGGGTGTTTTTTATTCTGCAAGTTATTGAAAATATTGGGGTGAACGATGGGGCTCGAACCCACGACAACCGGAATCACAATCCGGGGCTCTACCAACTGAGCTACGCTCACCATAATGATGATCTTTTAAGGATGGTACGCTTGGCAGGAGTCGAACCTGCGACCCTCGGCTTAGAAGGCCGATGCTCTATCCAGCTGAGCTACAAGCGCATTATTGGTCGGGGTAGAGGGATTCGAACCCCCGACATCCTGCTCCCAAAGCAGGCGCGCTACCAAACTGCGCTATACCCCGATATAATAAGACTTTAAAGAATCTGCTGTTTAGCGATTAGTGCCTTAAAGAGCCAACTATTATAACGTGTTTTTATTTACCGTCAACACTTTTTTGCTATTTAAAGTTTGGTTTTTACCATTTTGTAAATCTCTTCAGCTTTAATATCCATGTCGTCTAAAATCATATTTAATTCAGCTAATTTTTGCTCGGCAAAATCCCTATCTTTTAAACTAGCCGTATTGATGTAGACATTTAAGGCGGCACTTTTTAAACCTGCATAGGCAGACATAACTGCAACGCCTGCATCACTGATAACATTTAGATTGCCTTTCGCCGCCGCTTCTTTACTTTGCTCTATTGCCATTGCACAGGCTTTAGCGCAATCGAGTGGGACTTGTGTGGCTTCTTTGAGTATGTTTTGAATTTGCTGACTACGGTTTATTTTTTCTTGCTCGGTTGCTTTAGCTAAACCGTAAGCCGCCATTAATTGATTAAATACCTCGACATCGGCTTTTATCATTGCAGTTAAAGTTGCACGTAATGCTTCTGATTTTTGCAATAGAGCCTGCATATCTGTTTCTACTGCGGCATATTTAGGTTTACCGATCGTTAAATTACAGACCATGCTGGTCAATGCGGCCGCCTGTGCTCCCATTAATGCTGCGGCACTACCTCCACCAGGTGTGGGCGCACTACTGGCCAGCTCATCTAAATATATGTGTAGAGATTTGTCTTTTATTTCAGTCACTGAGAATCCTTAATTTGTCTTTACTTTGAATTTATTGCATATCCAATAGACTATTCACGTCGCCAATGCGTTCCGGTGGCAATATCCTCTAAAATGATTCCTTGTTGTTTTAAATCATCACGAATTTGATCGGCTAATGCCCAGTCTTTATTTTGCTTGGCGGCTAAACGCTTTTCAATCAGTGTATTGATGTCTTGCTCGTTTAATCCGCCTGCAGGCACGGCATCAGTTGCCTGTAAAAAATTTTCAGGGGTATCTTGCAAAATTCCGAGTACATCTGAAAGTTCTTTTAACTCACCCGCTAATTGCGCAGCAAGCTCAGTATCATTGGTTTTC
>JALSIU010000292.1 GCA_026989715.1 Methylomonas sp. | reverse complement strand
GACCTTAAAATTTATCAAGCCCTAAACAATAAAGAGGTATTTATCTACAAGTCAAACAATTAAGAAAATTAAACCTAACAGGATGCTAAAAAACACCTCCAATATTTATAAGAAATTGAATAACAATAAGTATTTATACCAATAACCTTCAAAACACCTATACATAAATACCTATCAATCAATATTTAGTATGACTTATCCCAAACTTACACACAAAGTTATCCACAGGTCACCGGGATAACTTTTACCACCCTCATTGACCTAAAAAAATATTTTCACAAAGAAAATGTATTTATTTTTTTTGTAACGTATTTTTTTTCAATAAGCAATGATAGAATCACCCACTTATCGTTTTATTTGAATATCTAATGTCTATTGACCCGCAGCTTATTCCATCTGATACCCCTGCTTTTGAATTTAAAAGCAGTACCATTACTGTGCCTGTCTTAAACCTATTTCATTCAGAAATAAGTATTATTACCGAACAGTTACAAGCCAAGGTTCAATTAGCTCCGGAATTCTTTACCCATTCAGCCATCTTAATCGATGTGCAAGCCGCCCAAGAACTAGACCTAACCACCTTGATTGAGGTGATTCGCGGCGCAGGTATGCATCCGATTGGCGTGCGTGGCGGTTCAAGCGCACAGCAAGCAATGGCTAAAGAATTAGCCTTATCGGTCATGACATCACAACATGAGCCGCCGGCCACTGAACCCGAAGGGGCAATTAAACCCGTGCCCGAAACCACCGAAGACAAGCCGACACAAACGCCGACTGCGACTATTATAGAAACGGTAACTATTGAACACCCTATTCGCTCAGGCCAGCGCATCTATGCCAAAGGGGATTTAGTCGTGTTAGCACAAGTCAGTGCCGGTGCAGAAATTATGGCTGAAGGTAATATCCATATATACGGCACACTGAGAGGCCGAGCACTCGCCGGCGTATTAGGTAATGAAAATGTACGCATTTTTTGCTCAGATTTACAAGCCGAATTAATCTCTATTGCCGGTAATTATCGTGTCAGTGAAGATATCGATGACTCAGCGCGCGCAACCCCTGTACAAATTCATTTGAATAAGCAAGCTTTAATTATCAAACATATTTAGGAGACAGACCATTGGCTAGAATTATCGTTGTCACATCAGGAAAAGGTGGCGTAGGAAAAACGACTACGAGTGCAGCCATTGCTATGGGACTTGCTAAAAAAGGACATAAAACAGCCGTTATTGATTTTGATGTCGGCTTACGAAACCTAGATCTCATCATGGGTTGCGAGCGGCGTGTCGTTTATGACTTTGTCAATGTTATCAATGGTGAAGCAACACTCAATCAAGCACTGATTAAAGACAAACGCTGTAACCAATTATTTATTCTGCCCGCATCACAAACGCGTGATAAAGACGCGCTAACAAAAGAAGGCGTTGGTAAAGTTCTGGAAGAACTCTCTAAAACCTTTAAATACATTGTATGCGACTCGCCGGCCGGCATTGAGCGTGGTGCTAATTTAGCCATGTATTTTGCTGATGATGCATTTGTAGTGACTAATCCGGAAGTCTCATCCGTACGCGACTCTGATCGTATGCTAGGCATTTTAGCCAGCAAATCCAAGCGTGCAGAATCAGGTGATGAGCCCATTAAGGAATACCTATTACTCTCTCGCTATGACCCAAAACGCGTTAAACTAGGTGCCATGTTAAGCGTTGAAGATGTACAAGAAATCTTATCCTTACACTTGCTAGGCGTTATTCCTGAATCAGAATCCGTACTGAATGCATCCAACTCAGGTACACCCATTATCCTTGACGAAGACAGTGATGCCGGCCAAGCCTACAGTGATGTTGTCGCACGTTATCTAGGCGAAGAAGTAGAACATAGATTTATTGAAGAAGCAAAGAAAGGTCTATTCGGTCGCCTGTTTAGGAACTAACCATGAGCTTACTTAATTATTTTAAAACATCCAAACCCAAGACGGCCGCCCTTGCCAAAGAGCGTTTACAAATTCTTATCGCTCACGAAAAAAGCATGCAAAACCAGCCGTCTTATTTACCTGAATTACAAAAGGATTTATTAGCTGTCATTCAAAAATATATCGAGGTTGACCAAGATGCGGTCTCGGTTGTTTTTGATAGCGATGATGATCAGGAAACACTAGAGCTTAATATCATTCTACCCGAACATCAACACACCTAATTTTTTACTATTTTTATATGAGGCAAGACACTATGAGTAATTCAATCGGCAGTACTGCAGGAAAAGTTTGGGAATTTTTAAATGCCAATGGCCCTGCCAGTGCCACTAAAATAACCACGGCAACAAAACTTAACAAAAGTGAAGTGCAACGCGCTATCGGCTGGCTGGCTTGCGAACAAAAGTTAAATTTTGAAACCAAAGGACGTACTGAAACAATTTCACTACGTTAGAAATATATTCCTTTTTTGCTAACACATCAAATGCTTTCTCATAAGCATTTGATGTACTTTACTTTTTACCCCATTCCTCATACCTCCCTCTATACATGAAGGTTTTAATTGTCGATAACGTCAAGTTATTTCAAGTCATTATCTCCAACTTATTTGCCAGCCATGACCTAGAACCGGTCATGCAAGAAACAGGACAGGATGCATTATCAACACTGACTCAAAACACGATTGATATTATTTGTATTTCCATGTATTTACCGGATACGGATGGCATCTCACTATGCCAGCAAATACGTGCATTAGAAGCCTATCACTACACCCCGATTATTCTCTTCACCTCAGAAACCAACCCGGCATCACTGAAAAAAGCGATGACAGCAGGTATCACTGAAATATTTGACAAACAAGATATCCAACAACTTGTTACGTACATAAAACGCTTTTCTATTCAACATCAAGCCCTAAATGCGCATATTCTCTATATTGAGGATTCAGTTTCGCAACAGGCTGCGACCACCGCCATATTTGAATCATTTGGCTTAAACGTCACCCATTTTAATAATGCGGAAGAGGCTTGGGAGCATTTTGTAAAAAATGATTATGATTTGGTTGTCACGGATATTATCCTAGAAGGCAACATGAGCGGCATTACACTGGTTAGCCATATTCGCCGCCTAGAAGGACAAAAAGGCAACACACCGATTTTAGCTCTCACCGGCTTTGATGATATTTCCCGCCGTATCGAATTATTTAATTTAGGCGTAAATGACTATATTATCAAACCGATTATTCAGCAAGAAATCATGGCACGTATTAAAAACCTGATTGTCAGCTATCGTTCCACGCAACTTCAAGTCAACCTAATTTCCAAAGTACTAGAAAATAGCCTCGAAGGTATGTTTGTGACCGAATATAACAAAACCATACGTTCTATCAATAAAACATTTGTAGAAATAACGGGGTATACGCACCAAGAAGTCAAAGGAAAATCACTGCTTAGCATCATGACGGGGGAGCTGAGTGAAGTCAATCAAATTTGGAACACCGTTGACCAACAAGGCAGCTGGCAAGGAAAGATCACGATTCGCAATAAAAGCGGGCAATCCTACCTAGTCTGGTTAAACTTATTTTATATTAAAAATTCTCAAGATATCATCTCGCATTATATCGGACGTATGCATTTATATAAGCCTTAACTTACCCAAAAACTAAATTGAGCGACTTATGTCAAAATACCCACCTTATTTTGCACCAACAACTCAATATCTTGTGCCGAAACCGGTTTGCTAAAATAGTAGCCCTGCGCCATATCACAGCCCTGTCTTTGTACAAAATCCAGCTGTGACTTTGTTTCAACCCCTTCAGCGATAACACGCAAACCCAAACACTGAGCCATCGCAATAATCGCTTTTACCAAGGCTGCATTGCCTGAATCTAGTAACAGGTATTGAATAAATGACTTATCAATTTTCAAAATATCCACGGGAAAGCGACGTAAATAACCCAGTGATGAATAGCCCGTACCGAAATCATCAACTGAAAAGGCAACGCCTAATTGCTTTAGTCTTTGTAGCATATCCACCGTAAAGGGCACATCCTCAAGCATTAAGCTTTCTGTAATTTCCAGCTGTAAGGCCTCAGCAGGAATTTGATATTGCTTAATCAGCCGAGCCAGCAAAGCACTGCTATCCACTTTATTACAAAATTGCCGCGTAGACATATTAATGGCAATATGCAATGATCCCAAGCCCTGTTGTTGCCATTGCTGCAGTTGCTGACAGGCAGTTTCCAGCACCCACTCTCCTACCTCTAAAATTAAATCACTCTCTTCGGCAATGGAAATAATCTCTTCTATATCAATATGCTGATATTTTGGACTCTGCCAGCGTAGTAGAGCCTCCACACCACAAATCGTATTATTATTCAAATCGACAATAGGCTGATAATGCAAACAAAGCTCTTGGTTGCGCAGTGCAAAGCGTAAATCTTTATCTAATTCCATCCTGCGTTGCGCATAGGCCGTTAACTCTGTCGAGAAAAAGGTATAGGCATTTTTTCCCTTTTCTTTTACCTCATACATTGCCAAATCAGCATTTTTCAGCATACAATTAAAATCTTCCCCATCTTCAGGGTAGGAAGCAATGCCAATACTCGCACCGATATAAATAACGTGCCCCTCAATCTCGAAGGCCTCGGTCAACGACTCCAAAATCTTTTCAGCAACAATCGCGGCATCATGTTTTTTAGTCATTTCGGTCAAAATAACCGTAAACTCATCTCCCCCTAGCCGTGCAATTGTATCAACCCCCCGTAAACGCGCAGAGAGCCGCACTCCCACCTGCTCTAACAGCAAATCACCAAAAGCGTGCCCTAGACTATCATTGACCCGCTTAAAGCGGTCTAAATCAATTAATAATAAAGCAAACTGGGTATTATTGCGTTTAGCTAATTTATAGGCATATGCTAGACGCTCATTAAATAAATTGCGATTGGGCAGTTGAGTAAGTTGATCATAATTTGCTAAATAGTGTAGTTTTTCATAGGCTTTTTGCTTTTTTGTCATTTCCCTGTTGAGCTCCATGGTTCTTTTGCTCACCAGTAGCTCCAAATTAACGCTATGTTGCCTTAATTGCTCTTGTGCATGAATCAGAGCCACTTGTGTTGCAACACGCGCCAGCACAATCGGCAAACTAATCGGCTTAGTAATATAGTCAACTGCACCTAACTTAAAGCCGGCGAGTTCATCTTCTACCTCACTTTTAACCGATAAAAATATAACGGCAATTTTATCACCTTGTTCCAATAATTTAATCTGCCTACACACTTCATAGCCATCAATCCCTGGCATTAAAATATCCAACAACACCAAATCAAATGGCTCTTGTTGTATTTTTTCTAATGCCAAAGCACCATTATTGGCCACATTAACAGAGTACTTATCCTTAAGAGTATCGTATAGTAGATTGGTGAAAAAACGCTCATCATCTACAATTAAAATTTTTGCTTTACACATAAAATTAACGTAAAAGTATTTATTATTTTTTGAATTTACGCCTGCATCCTTTTAAAAACAAGGCCTTATTAGGCATATCATACCAGCACAAATACGACTATTCCATTTCCTTCCTTAACGCTCATATCCCTATATTCTCTAAGCCATATAACATGGTAAGGCTATTTTACGATGCACCAATATAGAGCAGCCATCACTGCCGACTTATCTCCCCCAAAACTGACTCAATAACAGACTAATCAGGCCGAATAAGCCGAGAAAAATCTGCTTTTGTCGCCTGCTTGACATATTGATTAATATGAAAAAAGCGTTTCGCCTCTTTAAAACTCAAATTCGTTTGTATCTGTCCTTTTGCATAAATCATTTCATCTGAATAACCATTCAAAAACCAGCGATAATCAAACAAAGCGACTTGCTTAGGGGTAAGCACACTGCGCAAATCAGACTGTAAGCCTGTAAAACAATTATGTGTGAGCGTATTATAAAATTCAGGTTGCTGATAAAGCTGGTTTACCCGTTCAATAATACGCATTAAAATGGCCTGACGTACGCTAGCAGTTAAATTTAGCGGATAAACAAATACTTGCTCCTGACGATAATGCGTGCGCAAGCGCAAAATATCTACCTCGTCCGCTAAAACATAAATCACTTCATATTGCTTAAAAAGGCCATGTAATCCAGTTTGAGGCTGATTTTTAGCCAACCGCGTTTCTAATGACACCACTAAATGCTCGCCTGTCGTAAAGCCAAAACTCAGCATCGTATGCGCAATCGCTAAATTACCATCCCAATAAGACAGGATATAATCCACTTCATTTAATTGTTCAATATCAAAGCGTTTATTATAATAATGCGGCGTAAAATCCGTTTCTGTTCGATAATCAAAATCGCGAATATCATATACCGTAATATGAGTGCCCTCTTGTTGCACATGCGGCAGTTTAGCGACACTGGTTTGCCAGTTTTTATTAGCTTGTGGTTGCTTTTGCGCCCATAAACCCATCACGCTAAGATACAAAGCAAATATCCAATAAAAAGCAGTGGGCTTTTTAACAAAAAATAAAATGCCGGGCACTAATACAGCAAAGATAATAAGGATTAATACCTTTACAAAAGGCGCGAAACCATAAAAATATAAAGCAAGTAAGCTCCATAGCCATAAAGCCCCTATTGCCGTGCATAAGATAGCGTTAACAAAACGATGTAGCATTATAACTCCTCACGGCCGGCACCTAATATTTTGTGCAATACATCAATGGCCTGATCAAAGTCAAAATCTTCAATGGCTTGCTGTAAGTTTTGCACCAAGGGCTGAACCTGTTCAGGTAAATGCTGCTTTATTTGCATTAAAACCTCTAATGCTGCGGCATCTCCATTCTGCAACAACGTCAATAAGGGGCTTGTTATGTCTGCTAACTGCTGAACCGATAACTTTATATGCCTATTTTTGGGTTCGGCATCGACTTTGGCTTCTGAGCGATGTAAATGCTCAAACTGTTGCAATTCCCTAAATAATTGCTGAAAATCTTGTTTAAACATGAAAAGCGCATGTTCAATCGCCCCTTCGGCCGCAAAGGCTTGTTCAAGCTCAAGACAACTTTGCTGCAGTTTAGTCGCACCAATATTGCCTGTTACCCCTTTAATCGTATGTACAATGCGCCTGACATCCTGAAATCTTTGCTCTGCCAGTGCCTGCTCAATTAGCGTAATGTCCGCTTGGTGGTCTTGATAAAATTCACGCAATAATTTTGCAAATAACGCCCGGTTCCCCCCCACGCGCGTCAAGCCCCAATCAACATCTAAATTATCAGAATAATCCGGCAGCATAACGTAACTACCCTCGTCTTGCTGAATAAGTCTTTGTTTCATGCCATCATCAGATAGGCTAGGCTGTAGCCAACGCGCCAGTGTATTATGCAACTCATCAGGGTCAATCGGCTTGGTAATATGCTCATTCATGCCCGCATTAAGGGATTTTTCCTTATCTCCCACCATCGCATGCGCCGTCATAGCAATAATCGGCAAATCGGCAAAATCAGGCATTTGACGGATACGTTCTGTTGCCTGTATACCGTCCATTTCCGGCATTTGAATATCCATTAAAACCAAATCCAATTTTTTGCCAAACCGCTTAACTTTACTCAGTGCATCTAAACCATTTACAGCCACTTCAACCTGCAAGCCAAATGACTGTAAAAGCTCTTCGGCGACTTGTTGATTAATATGGTTATCTTCCACTAATAATACCGTACCTGACAAACTATGTACGACCACAAGCTCATTATCAGCAACCGTGCGTGCTGTAGGTTTTAAGGCTTTCATAATGCCATCAAATAAAGTTGAGGGGGTCACAGGCTTAACAATAAACCCATCCAAGCCAACTTCTTCCGCTTCCCTAACCACTTCATCCAACGCATAAGCTGTCACCATGATAATCGCAGGTATTTGACTGATTTGAATATTTTGTTGTATATGTCGGACAGCCTCCAAGCCATTAACTTCCGGCATTGCCCAGTCCATCAAAATCAAATCAAAGTTTTTTTCCGCTGTTTGTAAGCTAATGTAAGCTTCAGTCGCACAAGAAACGGTCGTCACCTTAAAAGATAATGAGGCGAGTTGATCGCGTAATACCTTACGTGCCATTTGATTATCATCAACAACCAATATACGTAACCCTCGTAAATCAGGTTGCGGCACTAAACGTGTATTGGTTTGCTGTGCACCTAATCCAAATTCAGCAAAAAAGAAAAAACGACTACCATGACCCACTTCACTTTCTACACCTAGCATCCCATTCATCATCGTGACTAATTTTTTGCAAATAGCCAAACCGAGACCTGTACCACCATGTAAACGTGTCGTAGAGGCATCGACCTGAGAAAATGCATCAAATAAAATGCCTTGCTGGTGCGCCGGAATACCACAGCCCGTATCCGCTACCACAAATTTTAAAACAGCTTTATGCTCTGTGATATCAACCGGCTCAACCGTCACCTCAATACTGCCTTGCTCGGTAAACTTTAACGCATTACTACATAAATTATTCAAGACTTGAGCTAATCGCGTCGGGTCGCCAATCAATGTTGCCGGCACCTCCGGTGCAATATCTAAGGTAATTTCAATATTTTTAGCCGCCGTTGCAAAACGAAACAAATCGGCAATATTTTCAAAGACCTCATCTAACTGAAAGCTAACAGATTCTAAATGCAATTTATCAGCTTCAATTTTAGAAAAATCTAAAATATCATTAATAATGGTTAATAAAGAATTACCGGCACTTTGAATTTTATGAATATAATCCTGTTGCTGTGCAGTCAAATCCGTTTTTAGTACCAAATAACCTAAACCAATAATCGCATTCATGGGGGTGCGAATTTCATGACTCATATTGGATAGAAATTCACTTTTAAACTGGCTGGCACGTTCCGCCGCCTGTTTGGCTTTAGCCAGCTCTATTTCAATTTGCTTATTTTCGGTAATATCAAAAATAGCACCTTGCAAATACAGCGGCTGTTGCGCGGCATCATATAGCGCAATTCCTTTTTCATGTAGCCAGCGTATTGACTGGTCTTTATGTACAATTCGATACTCTATGGCATAAGGCTGATGCGTTGCAATAGCATGCATCATTTTGGCAGTCACTTTTTGCTTATCCGCCGGAAAGGTTAGTTGCGTTAGACTCCTGCCCCCCTCGGTAAAATCTGCGGCAGAATAGCCACTAATGGAAGCAATGGCATCACTAATAAATGAAATAGACCATTTATTCTCAGCTGTCATTTGATATTGATAGAAGGTGCTGGGAATATTATGAATTAAAGAACTTAATTGTTGCTCTCTCTCAACCAGCTTATGTTCTGCTAATTTACGTTCGGTAATATCGGAACGAATAGCAATATATTGCTCAAGCTCACCTTGGCTATTACACAAACCTAAAATGGTACTATCCACCCAATAAAGCGAGCCATCTTTTGCTTTATTGCAAATTTCCCCGCGCCACGGTATCCCCTGTGATGCTTGTGCAAACATCTCTGTCCAAAAAGCATACGGGTGTACGCCTGAATTTAAAAACCGATGATTTTTACCTAAGACTTCCTCACGAGTATAGCCGGTAATATGAAAAAAATTATCATTCACATAAGTAATATTACCGTCAATATCCGCCATCGTTACAATAGACGCTGCATCTAAGGCAAACTTATGTTGCTCTAATGCGGTTTGTATTTTCTTAGATTCCGTAATATCCTGTTGCGTTCCCACGGCTCGAATCGCCTTGCCTTGCGCATCCACGGCCACAATAGAGCCAATTGAGTTCACATCAATATAATGCCCTTGTTTATGTCGTAACCTAAATTCATGTTGGTATTGCTTAGCACAGCTAGAAATCGCCTGCGCCAACACTTTAAAGGCCTTCTGCTTATCATCAGGGTGCAACAGCTTTTCCCAGGTCTGATGCAAGCCTTCCAGTTCACTCTCTTGATAACCTAACATTGCCGTATAAGCGGGACTAAAATAAACCTGATTAGTGGTAATATTCCAATCCCATAGCCCTTCTTGTGCCGCATTCATTGCCAACTGAAAACGTTCACTGCTTAACCGAAGTTCCTCTTTTTGTCTGCGCACCTGTAATATCCATAATACAAATATCGCTAACACTAACAGTGAACCTGCTAAAATTTTCCACGCCAAAGTATAATCAATACTATGTTCATAACGAACGGCAAACCACTTCTTTTTAAAGGCATTGATTTGCGCCGGTGTTAAAGTATCTAATACTTTTTGGATAATCCCTGCAAGTTCCGGCCAATCTTTACGTACGGCAAAAGCCAAATCATTACTATAAGGAGTTGGGGCGGCCACTTTAATATTAGTCATTCCTTCTTGTAAAAGAATATGACTGGTAGCCGCCAAATTTCCCATATAAGCATCGGCTTTACCCAGCAACAAAGCTTCTAATGCTTGGCGCGTATTATCCACCAGCACCAATGCTAATTGCGGATAATGCGCTACAAGAATCTCATGATTGGCATAATGTCTCTCAACCACAATTTTTTTATCCAGCAAATCATCAATCCCCGTAATAATAGGGGCATCATCGCGCGTAAAAATAACAT
Organism: Methylomonas sp.; assembly: GCA_026989715.1. Taxonomy (GTDB): domain Bacteria; phylum Pseudomonadota; class Gammaproteobacteria; order Methylococcales; family Methylomonadaceae; genus Methyloprofundus. The sequence continues at coordinate 734 of JALSIU010000292.1, read as the reverse complement.
AGGGAAACTTTAAATAAGGACGAGTAAACGTCAAATATTGCTCCCGTTCAGAGGTTGTAGACACAGCCGCTAACAGGTCAATTTCTTTAACCTGTACTTGCTCCATAACCTGTTCCCAATCTAATTCCGGATTGAAATTCGTTGTAATACCCAGCACTTTTTCCAAATAAGCCATATACTCGGAAGCAATTCCCAAATAAGCCTTACTCTGTGGGTCAATATATTCAATGGGCGGCCAGTTTGTATCAATGCCTATCTGTATTGTTTTATGCTGTTGTAGCCAAGCTTTTTCAGCCAATGTGAGTGCCAAGGTCGGCGCACTATCGCTTGCCAATTCCGAGTCAATGTCCAATTCAATCCATTTGCGCCGAATGGCCTGCCGCTGTTCACTAGAAATAGTCGCCAAACCTTTCTGCATAATACGATGCCATATTTGCCAATCTTTGCGCACAGCGAAGGCTAACTTAAATTTATCAGCGACCAACCGACCATCAACGCTTAAATTAGTCAATAAGTCTTGTTCCATAAAATAACTGACTACCGCCAAGTTACCCACATAAGCATCCGCCTCGCCTAAAGAAACAGCCTGCAATGCCTCTTCATTAGAGGGCACAAACTTAAAAATAATAGTAGGCACCTTATTTTTAAGTAGCTCATGTATATAAGTTCCTTTAGGTAATGCTACGGTTTTACCGGACAAACCAGCTAAAGAGCGAACCGCCGCCTCCGTTTTA